>NZ_JAJFEB020000027.1:0-66631 GCF_020709765.2 Clostridium pacaense | reverse complement strand
TCGCTACGCTTGGCGGTAAATACCCACGACTGGACTTTCACCAGCTAGATGAGTGCCATGCTCGGCACACTAGAAAAGCCTGCGTCTTATGACAGCAGGCTTACAATCTTAACCGGGGTGCGGTAATCATATGGGGAAGTCTTGATTCCCGTTTTTTCTGTGGATGCATGGACTATCTGTCCATTGCCAATATAAAGGGCCACATGGTTGATGCCGCCGGATCCGCTGTAGAACAGCAGGTCACCTGGCTGCATCTCCTCCTCGGATACCTGCCTTCCATAGGATGACTGTCCCCTGGAAGAATGAGGAAGGCTGATGGATGCGGAGTTGGAAAGCACGTATCTTGTGAATCCGGAGCAGTCCACGCCGCGGTTGGGGTCAGCGCCTCCGTACACATACCGGCCGCCCACGAACTGCATGGCATACTCCACTACCTGACGGCGCTTTTTGACGTTCTCATCCACGGATTCACGGGCTTTTTCCACTATGGTGGCATTGCCTGCGGTGCGTATGAAGCCTTCCCGTCCGCCGGTCCTGATCTTCACCCAGCCCTGGTTGGCATTGGAAAGCACCTCATAGGTCTGGCCTCTCATGACCTGGCCCTGCCTGCCGGAGAACTCGCTTGCATATGTATAGACATCCACGCTGGGGGCTTCTATCTTAACCACATAGGAAGAACGTGTCTTCACCTCGGCCTGCCTGGCTGCTGCCTGGCTGTCCTTTGGACAGGAAAGCACCAGCCCCGTGCACAGGCATAATGCCCCTGCTAATTTCAACATCCCTTTACAAAATCCACCAAAATCCACTGAAACTCTCCTTACCTTATCCTCTATATTCCCATTCAATATGTTACGTAATTATTACATTTATTAAGATAGAGTATATAATTAATTCACATATTTGTCAATATAGGGACGGGAGATTCTCTCAGCGCCAATGTCTTTATCTATGTCTTCACCTATGCCATTACCGATTCTCTTATCTGTGAGGCCCCCTGAACATCCACACCACCATCATGATTAAAAGTATGGGCCAGATATAGGACAGGATCCATCCCGCCAGCCCCATGATGCCGAAGAATACGGTCATGATCAGGAATATGACCAGCAGCACCACCAGGCCGGCAATCAGCCTCACATACCACTTACTGAAGTCCACATAGTGGACATGGGGGTCTGTCTGCCTGCCGTGGGGCGTTCCTGTTTCCCTCTGGGTATAGCTTCCCTGCGCCTCATCAAAGGCAGGACCTGAACCAAACGTCTCAAAGCCATCCGGCCTGTCTTCGGTGTCCAGGGCCGCGTCCACAATGGTCCTGGCGATGATCTTAGGGCCGCCCAGGCTTTCAATCACATCCTCCTCGGCCTGCCCCTTGGCGGCCTCATCCGATATATAGGAATCATAATATCTCAGGTTCTCCTGAATGATGGAATGGGGCACGCGCCCCTCCAGTTCAGCTTTCAGTCCCTGCAAAAATTCTAATCTGTTCATTACTCAACCCTTTCTTTTATAGTACCTTCCCTGTAGGCAGCCACCAGTTCCTTCAGGTCCGCAATCTGTCCTTTCAGTTCCCGTCCCTTGTCCGTGTCAGCCACCATGACCCTGGATTTTACCTTTTCCACCACGGATACCTTGGGTGTGCTTTCTTTCTTCGGGTCAAAGGGCATGTGTTCCGCCAGGGCCAGGTGATGGGAATTATAAATCAGGGTGTATCCTGCAATCCCAGTGGTACTTTGATATGCTTTTGACAGCCCTCCGTCAATGATGAACAGCTTCCCGCCTGCCTTCATGGGCTTTTCGCCGTCCTTTAATTTCACAGGCACATGTCCGTTGATGATATGGGAACCCTCCACGGGAAGGCCGAATTCCTCCAGCAGCCTGTTGCAGAATTCCTCTTTTACACTTAACTGGTAGTAGGGGTTCATGACCTCTTTATGGGTTGCCTTTTCCGCCACGAAATAATGTTCGAAGGTGGTCATCTTATCCTTGCCGAACACCGGGGACTTGGCCCCGCACCAGAGATACCACATCATATCCACGGCCCTCTCCCGGCCCTCTGCCCCCTCAGGCATGAAGTATGCGTTCTGCATCTGCCTGTCAAAATAATCCATCAGTGACTTCCCCCCATAGGAAACGCCGTCTATGGTTATGGTGTCAAAGGAACCGTCCTTCTTCATGGGGATGCAGCCATGGTACAGAAGATTGGAGTTGTAACATTTATACATGCCTCCGTGGGAATAGAGGAAACGCACATGCCTGTGGAGCAGCCCGCTGTGCTTAAAGGATGCCTGAAGGGTCCGCAACAGCTCCTTTTCCCCGCGGCTCAGTTCCAGGGGATTCTTAGGGTCCACGGTAGGGAGGTTCATATCCATCATGGGATACTCCTTGCCGTCAATGGCCACTGTCCCATCTTCATAGTTTACATTGGCCAGCATCACCCGGTCATCCATCTCATATTCAGGATGGCGGCGTATCATGGCCCCCTCCACCTTGAACTGGATGACGGCAATGGCCTTGTGCATCTTGGCTGCCAGGCCGGGATCCACGGCGTCATAGATGTTCTCGTCCAGGATTTTGGGCATGAACCTGGTGCAGGGGTCATCCTGGTATACCTTGGCCGCAAACATGGACAGGGGGCGCAGGTTGATGCCATAGCCGTCCTCCAGCACGTCAAAGCTGTTGTAGCTGATTGCAATGCGCAGCACGTTGCAGATACAGGCCAGGTTGCCTGTGGCGGCTCCCATCCAGGAAATATCATGGTTGCCCCACTGCACGTCCACGTCATGGAAACACATCAGCTCATTCATGATGATATCCGCCCTTGGGCCTCTGTCATAGATGTCCCCGATAATATGCAGATTGTCAATGGTAAGGTTCTGGATCAGATGGCACAGCGCAATGATGAACTTGTCCGCAATGCCGTTGTCAATAATGGAATGGATGATTTCATTGTAATATAACTTCTTATTGTCATCATTATAGTCCACGTGGAGCAGTTCATCGATGATATACGCAAATTCCATGGGCATTTTCTTGCGCACCTTGGAGCGGGTGTACTTGGAGGATACCTCCTTGCAGCTCTGGACCAGGCGGTAGATGGTTATCTTCTGCCAGTCCTCGGTAAAATGTCCCTGCTTTATCATTCTTCCCAGATTCCGCTCCGGATAATAAATCAGATTGGCCAGCTGCACCTGTTCCTCTTCCGGGATCAGGTGTCCGAAGGTATCCTTGATTTTCTCGCGGGTAATGCCCGAGGACGAGCGGAGAAGGTGGATGAATGCCTCATATTCCCCGTGCAGGTCGCTGAAAAAGTATTCCGTTCCCTTTGGAAGGCTGCAGATTGCCATGAGGTTCACGATTTCACTGGTCGCCGCCTTTACCGTAGGGTATTCTTTTGCCAGAAGCTGTAGATATGCCAAATCCCTCATTGTCATATTCTCCCCAATCACAATTGCATTTTATTTAAAGTTATAGTAACATATTCTTAACTAAATGAAAAGTTTTTCCAGCTGAACAAAGGGTTAATATTGATTAAGAATATCTAAATTTTTTCAAAGGAGACGGGAATTTATGGAAGAATTATACGTGTTTGGAACAGGCAATGCCCAGGCAGTGCACTGCTATAACACCTGTTTTGCCATCCGGGAGGGAGATGGATTTTTCATGGTGGACGCAGGAGGGGGCAACGGCATCCTGCGAATCCTTGAGGAGATGGATGTGGATCTGTGCCGTATCCACAACATTTTCGTGACCCATGAACACACGGACCACATACTGGGGATTGTATGGATGGTGCGCATGATTGCCACTGCCATGCGAAAGGGCAGATATGAGGGCGAACTGCGGATTTACTGCCATCAGGGCCTGGTGGACACCATATCCACCATCTGCCGCCTGACCATGCAGGCCAAGTTCTACAAGATGATCGGCAGCCGTATCTTCCTGGTGCCCGTGGAGGATGGCGAGACGGTCCGCATCATGGACTATGACGTAACCTTCTTTGACATCCTTTCCACCAAGGCCAGGCAGTTCGGCTTTACCACCATTTTAAAGAACGGACGCAGGTTCACCTGCGCAGGGGACGAACCCTATAACCCGGAATGCCGACCCTATGTGGAGGGCAGTGACTGGCTTCTCCACGAGGCCTTCTGCCTGTACCGCGACAGGGAGATATTCGAGCCATACGAAAAGCATCACAGCACGGTAAAGGAAGCCTGTGAACTGGCCGAAAGCCTGCGCATCCCCAACCTGGTACTGTGGCATACAGAGGATAAGGACCTGGCCCAGCGCAAGAAACTATATACAGCTGAGGGCAGGGAGTATTACCATGGGAACCTGCTGGTTCCGGAGGATGGGGAAATCATTGCGCTGTAAGGCTGCCAAGGTCCGTTTCTCCATCCGCGTCTGCCAAGGTCACAGCCCTCACCTTATCCTTCCCCATACCAGCTTATGGGGGCGGGTCAGGGCGGCAATACTGCGGAAATAAAATCGGACTGCGTGCTTTTCCAATAAGCCCGCAGTCCATATTTATGCCTTTTTACCGCTTATCCATATATGGTAACCGGACCGGATGTCTCCGGGTCCATTGCCATCCTGTAAATCTGGATCATCTCTTCCTTGCCCAGTTCAACAATTCCAGGCAGCCTGCGTGTCCCCATGTTGGTGCACTTGTCCGCCATCTCCTCAATCTTTTCCGGCTCCACGCCCAGTTCCCTTATGGATACCGGCATGCCAAGGCTCTTATAGAAATCCTCGGTTGCCTGGATTCCTGCCAGGGCGGTTTTCATGGGGTGTTCAAAGTCCATGTCAATGTTCCACACATTGACGGCATACCTTGCAAAGCGGTTCACGTCATGGACACATACAAACCTTGCCCAGGAAGGCCACAGGGCTGAAAGTCCTGCGCCATGGGCAATCCTTGGGTACATGCCGGAAAGCTCATGCTCCATCTGGTGCACCTGCATCAGGAAATCCCTGCCCGCGCTGGTCAGGCCGTTATGGGAAAGGCTGCCCGCCCACATAAGGGTTGCGCGGGCCTCATAATCCTCAGGATCCTGGTCCGCAGCCTTGCCGGCTTCAATGGTGGATTTAAGCAATGCCTCCGCAATCCGGTCCGTAAGGTCCGTATCCTTTGTCTGGCTGAAATACCGCTCCAGTGTATGCATCATGATATCCACGGTCCCGCACCCGGTCTGGTACTTATTCACACTGTAGGTCAGTTCGGGATTACAGATGGAGAACAGGGGACGGTGTGTGACGCTGTTAAAGCCCCTCTTAAAACCATTTTCCTCATTGGTGATGACGCAGGATGCGCTCATCTCGCTGCCTGAGGCGGCCAGGGTCAGGATGGTCCCCACGGGAAGCGCTTTCTGCGGAACGGCCTCGTGCTTAAAATAAGTCCACACATCCACATCCGGATTGCCTGCACCGTCCGCAATACACTTGGAAGAGTCAATGACGCTTCCGCCGCCGACCGCCAGCACAAAATCAACATTTTCCTTCAGGCATAGTTCGATTCCCTGTCTTGCCATGGAAAGGGTGGGGTTGGCCTGTACGCCGCCCAGGGTCACGTACTCAATCCCCTCTTCCTTTAACGAATCCAGGACCGCGTCCAACAGCCCTGTCTTCCTGGCGCTGGCTCCGCCAAAATGCACCAGCACTTTCTTAAATCCATACTCTTTTACAAGTTTCCCTGCCTGAAGATGGGTATCCTTTCCAAATATCATTCTGGTCGGGGTGAAAAATTCAAAATTCTGCATGATGTAGACCTCCTGTTTTAACATTCAAACTGTCTTCATTATACAAAAAAGCCATGCTCTTTTCCACCTGATTTTAATCTTATTTCAAAAAATGCTGAGCAGCCTCTCTATATCCTCACAGATCCCGTCTTCATCCCATGAGGTCCCGGCCGAGTATTCCAATACCCAGTCCGCCTCCGGCGTAAGCTCCATGCACTTGTCCAAGAACCGTTCCACGTCCAGCGTCCCGTCCCACAACCTCTGGTGGCTGTCGTGAAGCCCGTCATTGTTGTGCAGATGGTATGCCACAATCCGGGACTGAAGTTCACTCATGACCCGGGGCAGGTTCCATCCGTTGGCATGTGCGTGTCCGATGTCAATCAGTACCTGATAGCCTTCCTCCCTGCACACCCGGATAAACGCATCTTCATCCAAAAGCATATTTCCCCTGCTGATGACGCCTGCATTCTCTACTACTACCGGAATGCCGCAGGCCCGGGCCATTTCCCCAACCCTCCGGTAATTGGCGCAGGCAGTCCGTATCATCCCGTCCTTTTCCTGTACCCGGCAGTTATTATGGTGATATACCATATACCGGCTGTCCAGCATCTGTCCGTACTTAAGGGTGGCGGCCGTCATATCCATGGTCCTCCTGTACTCCTCCGTGTCCTTGGCAGCACTGTGCTCCGCCCCGTAGTATGGTCCATGGAAACTGACCGGCACTTTCTTTAGTTCCGGAAGGCATTTCTGCAGCAGTCCTTCATACCCCTCTTCATGAAACATGGGAAACAGTTCCACCCCCAGCCTGCCTTCATAGCGGTCCAGATAGAACAGCACCTTCTCCAGTTCCCCTGCCTCATACATATTGGTACTGATTAACAAAGCCATGGTTTTGGCCTCCTTTACCTGTTTTTTCTTCCGGCTGTACAATATAGGGGGCATTGGCTGCTTTAATCTGTTCCGGGTATCCAAGGGATATCTGGCTGACACGGTCGAACAGGTGGATCCGTTCAAAGTCCGGAATAATATATACCTTCTGGCCGGGAGCCGGTATATTGCCTTCGCTGACAGCAATGAGCTCCATGCCGTCCGCCTCCACGTACACCCCATAACGGTTCCCATAATCCTCCACGTACTTCACCGTGGCAGCAATGGCATTATCCTCCGGCTTCCCGCTGAGTACCATGTGCTCAGGCCGGATGCCAAAGTACAGGCGGCCCGACGGATTCTGTTTTGCCAGGGCACACCACATCCCGGGAAGTCGTATGCTCTGACGGCCAATGACCAGTGTCCCCTTTATATAAGAGGACTCCACGATGTTCATGGAAGGCGAGCCGATAAAGCGTGCCGTGAACACATTGGCCGGACGGTTGTAAACATTCGAGGGGGTATCAAGCATCTGCATCTTCCCCTCATGCATCAGGGCAATCCTCTGCCCCACGGTCATGGCCTCTATCTGGTCATGGGTCACATAAATCATGGTCTGTCCATAAGTCTCATGGATCTTCACCAGTTCCTTCCTGGCCCGCAGCCTGAGCTGGGCGTCCAGGTTGGACAGCGGTTCATCCAGAAGGAAATAGGCCGAACGCTTGACAACCGCCCTTGCAAGGGCCACCCTCTGGCGCTGTCCGCCGGACAGATCCTTAGGTTTCCTGTCCTCCAGCCCTTTTAAATCCAGCATTTCCACCACGTCCTTCAGCCTGGCCTTAATTTCCTTCTGTTCCATCTTGTGTGCCTTAAGCCCATAAATGATGTTGTTCCTCACGGTCATGTGAGGGAAAAGGGCATAGTTCTGAAACACCATGGATACTCCCCGTTCCCCGCAGGGCACGTCATTGACCAGGCGGCCGTCCATGAAGAGACTGCCCTTTGTCAGCTTTTCCAGCCCGGCAATCATGCGCAGGGTGGTGGACTTCCCGCACCCCGACGGCCCAAGAAGGATCAGGCGTTCCCCTTCTTTTATCTCCATGTTCAGGTCCTTGACAATCACATTTTTATCATAAGCTTTGTCAACATGCTCAAATACAATATTCTTCATCTGCTTCCTCCTTTTATCCCTTAATGCCGGACATGGCAAAGGTATTGATGATATAACGCTGGAACACGATATAAAGGGCAAGGGGGATCATCATGGTCATGACCGACACGGCCATGGCAATGGTAAATTCCGTCCCGCCTTCCGAACTGATATACATCTGCAATGCCAGGGACAGTGTATAATTTTCTTTTGATTTGAGGATCAATACCGGCCACACGTATTCATTCCAGGAATTAATAAAGAATATGATTCCGGTCGAGATGATGGAGGGCCGTACCAGCGGTATGACAATGTCCTTCATGATTTTCAGGTTCCCGATATCCTCCATCCTGGCGGCCTCTATCAGCGCCCTGGGAATCCCCCGGATGGACTGCCGCAGAAGAAAGATTCCCAGCACATCCGCCAGCTGGGGAAGCGCCACACCCCATATCCTGTCACTAAGCCCTGCCTTTGATATCATCAGGTAATTAGGTATCATTGTTACCGTAAAAGGGATGAACATGGTGCTGAGCATGATGAAATACAGGACCCCTTTTCCTTTAAAATCAAAATATACAAAAGAATACGCGGCAAACAGGCTGGTCACGGTCTTAAACAGCGTGACCGTGGATGCGATCAGGAATGTGTTGGCCGTAATCCGCAGGAAAGGAAGTTTGCTGAATACGTGGATGTAATTCTGAAGGGTGGGCTTGGCCGGTATGATCTGGAACACGGTGTTGAACGCGTCCTGCATTGTCTTAAAGGAATTGGACAGTGCGAACAGGATGGGCATCAGAAGCAGGAACACCGCCCCCAGAAGAAGGAGATGCCATCCTGGCTGCATTTCCCTAATTTTCATAATATACCCCTTTCTCCACAAACCGGAACTCCAGCACCAGAAGCAGGATGAATAATACCATGGTAATCACGGAAACCGCAGAGGACGTGCCTGTACGGTACAGGGTAAATGCTTCGTGGTAGGACATGTAAATCATATTGGAACTGGCGTAATTAGGTCCTCCCTGGGTCACCACCTTGATGGGGGTGAACACATACTGAAGCCCCTGGACAATGGTGGTTATGAATACGTAGATTCCGGTGGCGGAGCTCATGGGCACCACCATATCCTTAAATATTTTCCACAGGGGCACATTGTCCAGCCTGGCAGCCTCTATGACTTCGGACGATACGCCGGACACGCCTGCAAGGATGATGATGAAGTTATATCCGAACACCTTCCAGGAGGTCACAAGGCTCAGCACCGCAATGACCCAGCCTTCTGTCTTGGACCAGAAGGGCAGGGACAGGCCAAACGCCTTGAGCACAAGGGCCACAGGCCCGGAAATCGGATTCAGGATCCAGATATAAAGGATTGAACCCACAACCAGCGAGATGACGCTGGGCAGGAAGAATACGGCCTTATAAAATCCCTGGCCTTTCCGGATGACCGCGGAGAGGATGAAGGACAGGATATAGGGCAATACAAAATTCACTGCCAGGAGAATCAATATATACAATACGGTATTTCCCGCAATCCTCCAGGAATTCGGGTCCTTTACAATGGATATGTAGTTTGCCAGGCCCACGAACTTCTTCACCGGCTTTACCATGTTCCACTCGAAAAAGCTGAGATATATGGTATAAAACAGCGGATAAAACATAAATACGGCAAACACGGCAAGGGATGGGACCAGGAATACATATCCCAGGATGGTCTGCCGTTTTTCTTCACGATTCAATGATTTCTACCTCCATATACAAATGATGCAGATACCTCCTGGAAGGTATCTGCCTGAAAACCTGTCTGTGTGCTGCACTGCCCCTGCGGCTGCTGGTCCTGAAACTGTCAGACAACCGTTCCGGTAACTGCTCCTCTGCCGTCCCGGACGTATCTGCCCTACTGGGACAGAAGCAGCTGGTTGATGGCATCCTGGGTGCTTGTCATTCCCTCCTGGGCAGTTACCTGTCCGCCAAGAATCTGGTCCCTCATATCCAAAAGCATCTGCTCCGCCTGAAGTCCGGCATCCCCCGGAAACGCGGTCCACGGCACAACTCCGTCCATCTGTTCAATGGCCGCTGTCATCATCTGGTTTTCCGCCAGGAAATCCTTCAGCCCGTTCTCCGCCTCTGCCACGTCCTTCCTTGGAGGAACATACCCTGTCCCCTCGGTCCAGGCAGCCATGGACTCCACACTGTAAAGGTATTTCTCAAATTCCCATGCTGCCTTTATCTGGTCTTCGCCCTGAGCCGTTATGGCCAGGAAACAGCCTCCGGCAGGCACCATGCGTTCCCTGGTTCCCCATACAGGGGATTTGACCGTTGCCACATCGAACCGGGCGCCCTTTTGCACGGAGGCCCTTCTGGCGATGGTGGTATAGAGCATTGCACAGTTTCCGTCAATAAAGCTTTGGCAGCCTTCTTCCCATGAGATATGAAGGGCCGTCTTATCCTTCACCATATCCGCATACAGCTGCATGGCCTCTATTCCTTCCGGTGTTGCAAAGGATGCCTCCTTCTTCCCCTCGCCGTTCACAGTCAGCATCCTTGCCCCATTGCTCTCAATCAGGCCCTGCTGTGCCCAGAAATCCGCAGGTTCCTGCATATAGAATCCGTACTTTCCCGTCTTCTCCTTGACCGCTGCCGCAAACTCACTGACCTCCTGCCATGTTGCAGGCCCCTCTTCAGGAAGCCCTGCTTCCTTCAGTATATCCTTATTGACATACAGCACGGGATTGCTCAGGGAGTAGGGAATCCCCACCTGGGAACCCTCACTGTCCACTGCCAGTCCCAGTACATTGGGAAGGAATTTATCCTGAAGGAAGGTCTTATCTTTCGTGTCATACATGTCAATTGCATCCTGAGGTGACACATAAGAAAAGTTATTGGAAAAATAGTCCAGGAATGCCCATCCAATCTGCACCAGGGCCGGGGAATTACCTGCTGCTGCCTCTGCCTGTAGGTTCTGCATCAGTCCCTTATACATATCCGGATTATATTTTGCCACCACCTCAATATGGTCGTTGCCCTCGTTAAACTTTTTAACCAGCTCATCAACCGTAAGCCCTCCCTGGGTCTCTGCATTGCAGTGCCAGTACTCAATCACTGTCTTATCCGTACTTTTGCCCGCGGTTCCATCGGCAGGACGTTCCCCGCCCTGGGCCTGCTGGGTGGTCTGGCTTTCCTGGCTGGTCTGGCCTGCTGCTGCCTGTCCGTCCGTTCCCTGTGTGGATGATGCGCCGCAGCCTGCCAATGACGCAACCACCGCTGCTGTTGTAAGAGCCAATATGCGTTTCACACATTTCCTCATTGATTTGATTCCTCCTTGTTTTCACAATCTTGTCTTTTTCTATCCTAAAGAATCAATGTAAATTCCATAAGAGAAGTTTTGTAAATTCTTGGTATTATTTGTGCGGAAGGGATTTTCCAGGCAGTTGTGGATTTATATTTCTTTATATTTATTTTAGGAAACAGATATAAATCCTTCCTTGTATCTGCCTTCATCCTGTGCTATGATTTCCATAACGCAGGATATTCCTGTCCTGCCGGAGCATGTTTGATAACAGCTCTGATCTGGGATACTCTGGCGGTTCTGCCATCGTTACCCTTACCGATACCCATTAACCTATAAAACTGAAAAGGAGTGATGTCGTGGCAGAGCGGAACCTGTACATGAGGAAGCTGCTGAACCATCCGGCGCGTTTCGCTGATTTTTATAATGGAACCGTATTTGGAGGCCGGCAGGTTTTAAGGCCGGAACAATTGTCTGACGTGCCCAATGAGCAGGGAATTGTAATCCTGGATAAGGATGGGAAGAAACGCGTGGTGGAACGCAGGAGGGATATCATTAAAAAGGCCTCCTTTGGGGCATATTTCATATTGGCTGCCGAGGAAAACCAGGATACCATCCATTACGGCATGCCGGTGAGGAACATGATGTATGACGCGCTGGATTATACGGAACAGATGGAATGCCTGAAGCAGGCCCATAAGAGCCGTGGCGATGTGCTGGATGGCGGCGGGTTCCTGTCAGGAATCACCAGGGAGGACAGGCTGATGCCCGTTGTTTCCCTTATCCTGTATCACGGCTCCAAACCCTGGGATGGACCCAGATCCCTTTATGACATGCTGGGACTGGATGCATCCGCGAAAGAAACCCTTGCTTTAAAGCAGGTGCTTCCCGACTACCGGATTAATCTGATTGATGCGTCCAACATAGAGCATCCCGAGCATTTCTGCACCAGTTTACAGCACGTATTCTCTATGCTAAAATATAATACAGATAAACAGAAGTTCTACGGATATGCAAAGCAGCACCAAAAGGACCTGCTGGATATGGATGACGATTCCATGCTGGCCATGCTTACTCTTTTAGGTGAACAGAAACGGCTGCTGAAAATTCTGGAAACATCTTCAAATGATACAAAGGAGGGAACCGATGTGTGTATCGCCATAGATGAATTGATTAACGATGGGAAAATCGAAGGAGAGCACAGGCTTGCCACCCTGATGGACAGACTGTTCAAGGATGGACGGGTCGGAGATGCCAGGCTGGCTGCCAGCAGTCCGTCTGCCCGGAAGATATTATATAAGGAATACGGATTGTCAGAGGATTAGGGCGTGTTTGAAAATTGCTTTCCGTCAACCCACTCCCCGGCACCATATTACAGAACCAAAAAGGGCAGGCAGCCCCAAGTGCCGCCCGGCGCATCTACGCCGGGCCGTACCAGGGGCTGCCTGCCCAAATCCAAACTTCCTCCCAAAAGGGAGGTCCGGGGAGCCAGTACCCCCGGACCAATTTCACCTCTTACTGGCAATTCTCATTAATAAATGCCTTTACCTCATCCTGTCCCTTGCCGATGGCGCTCTTAACCTCGATGGAGCCATCTGCGATTCCGGCCTTTGCTTCCTCTAACTTTGCCTTGCCCTCATCAGACAGAAGTCCGTTTAACTGGTCGCCTTCCACGATGCCTACAGCGCCGTCGGACAGACCCAGGATCTCATACTCGCCAAATGGCAGTGTGCCGTTGTCCAGGTACTCGCCGATTACATTGTATACGGCATTGCCCACTTCCTTGATGACGGATGTGGCAAACTTCTCCTGGATGGCCTTGTCATCCACATACTGCAGGGACTGGTCGCTGTCCACGCCGATTACAAACTTCTGGGCCTCTTCTGCAGCATTGTGGACACCGTTGCCGGAACCTCCTGCGCATGCGAAAATCACATCCGCGCCAGCATCATTGTACTGGGTCATGGCCTGTGTCTTGGCTGTGTCAGGATCGTTCCATGCGCCTACGTAGTTGTATACAATCTTGATGTCAGGATTGTAGTACTTGGCACCCTGGATATAGCCCCACAGGAATTCCTGGATGACCAGGGACTCGTCCATGCCGCCGATAAATCCGATTACATTGGTGGGGTCCATGCCCTCTGCGCCGTTGGCAGCAATATCAGCCGCCGCAATGCCGCCCAGGAAAGCTGCCTGGCTTGTGGCAAAGTCAACACCGTACGCATTGTTGTTCTCACACTGGTCGATTACGTCCTCGCTGATAATGGTAAATGCAATGTCAGGATACTCATTGGCAACCTCCACCAGGTTGTCCTTGAAATCTGAAGCAGTGATGATCAGGTCAGCGCCCTTGTCAGCCGCCTCATACATGGCCTGCAGGTTTGCCTGGAGGTCAGCGGTGGTCTCCACCACATGCACATCCGCCCTGTCAGCATAATCCTTCACTGAGCGGTCGCCTCCGGCCGCCATGCTGTCCCAGTAAGACAGGTCGCCCCTGTCACGGATGAATACATAAACCTGCTTCTTCTCCCCGCTGTCAGCAGCCGCTTCTCCTGCGTCCTTGCCGGCTTCTGCGCCAGCCTCTGCCTTTGTCCCATTGTCCTTGGCCGCCTCTGTGGAGCCGCCGCCTCCGCCGCAGCCCGTGAGCATTCCGCCCACCATTACGGCTGACATTGCCAGTGCTGCAATCCTCTTCCAGTTCTTCATAATTACTTGTCCTCCTTTTTCTGTTCTGCTTCTTTTTTACACATTTCATAAAGCTTTAAACGGTAGGAATCATCATACTCATCCCAGAGGGGCTGTACCTTGCTGGCCTCATCCAGGAAATAGAAGACATCCCTTCCCATTGCCCTGCCCTTAATGGTATGCATGTCGATTGCATACTCCGGAATCTCAGGAACATATCCTGCCTCAAATTCCCTCATGATGATATTCTTGATATGGTCGGTTGAGCGCTCCTTCTGGCATCTGCACATATAACGGATTGCGTGCATGAAGAAGATGGGCCTGTCGCCGTCCATATATGCATACTCCTTGTGAAGGTCGTACATGGTCTTTACGAATACAGGGGCCTGGGTGTCACCGAAGCCCACATCCTCCACGGAGATTACCAGCAGACGGTTCCACATCTTCTCCTCATGGAATGTGGATGTGATATAAAGCTCATATGCCATGCGCAGGGCCGTGTCCTCCTCTGCCCTTCTGATGCATTTTTGCATTGCCGAGATAACCAGGTCTGCCTCCAGACCATTTTTTGTTCTTGTGTTTGACCACGGATCATAATATTCCTGTGCCATTTTCATTGTCCTCCTTGTTATTTATCATGCGGCCTGTTGAGAGTGTAACTGTTCCAGGCTTGCAAGCTTCTCTTTTCTGCGCGCCACCATCTTCCTGATGGACTGGATGATTACCAGCACAACAATGATGAACAGGTATGGGAACGCTTCTATCAGTTTCAGGTCTATCTTACTGTAAAGCTGTAAGTACACGGTAATGGTATCGGAAAATCCATAGAGCAGGGAACTTAAGCAGCCCACGATGGGATTGCCCTGGCTCATTGCGTCCATTGCAAGGGACATATATCCCCTTCCCGCCACCATTCCGGTTGTAAATGATTTAAGGGCGCCCATGGAAAGGTACATGCCGCCAAATGCGCAGGATACGCCGCAGATGGCAAGGGCTGCGAACTGGTGCTTTAACACGCTCAGTCCCGCGGCCTTGGCAGCCGCCGGGTTCTCACCCACGGCCCTGATGTTGATGCCCAGCTTTGTCTTATAGAGCATCCACGCCGTCACTGCCACAATGGCCCATGCTATGTAGGTCACCAGGTTCTGCCCGGAGAATATGGTTCCCAGAACCGGGATGTCCTTAAGCACCGGGATATTCACAACCGGGAAGGTAAGGCTTTTCAGCGCGCTGGAATTTGCCTTGCTTCCGGTCAGCATGACCAGCACGAATACGGTCCCTCCGGTTGCTATCAGGTTCACCGCAACACCGCAGGCGTTCATGGCACCTTTCATGACCAGGGCAAAATACCCGAATATGAAGGAAATGATCACGCCCATGGCCACGGCCGTCAGGCAGCCGATCCACAGGTTCTGCGTAAACGCGCTGGCAATGACGCCGGTGAGCGCGCAGATCAGCATGGTTCCCTCGATTGCCAGGTTGAATATGCCTGACTTTGTCATCATATTGGCTGCAAGAGTTGCAAGCATAACCGGTGTTGTACTTGCCAGCACTGTTTTCCAGAATGTCGGTGATAAAAAGAACTCCATCATGCCGCTGCACCTCCTTCTTCTGCTTCTGCCTGTCTAAGGGACATTTTCTGGTCGTGCCGCTTCTTTATAAAGTACAGGAACCGCTGGGATGCAACCAGAAGGATGATGATTCCCTGTAAGAAGGTTACAATCTCAGGGTCAAGGTCCGTGGACCTGGACATGATTTCAGCGCCAACCCTCAGGTACGCAATGAAAAACGCGGTCAGGGGTATGAAGGTGGGGTTGCCGTTGGCAAGCATGTAAATCAGAAGTCCGTCCCACACATAGGCGGTCTGGGACTGCCACTGGAAACGTTTATAGACACCTACAATCTCAATGGCCCCGCCCATTCCTGCAATGGCCCCGCCGATAAACTGCGCCATCAGGATGACAAAACCAGTCTTGATGCCGGAAGCCTTTGCAAACGCAGGATTGCTTCCCGTCACACGCACCTTATATCCAAAGGAGGTCTTGTTCATCAGGAAGATGACGAACAGCGTCACCACGATGACAATGACAAAACCATAGTGGAGGGTGGTGCCCTTAATCATGGTTCCCAGCTTTGCATGGTCCGGGAACTTATAGCTTCCCCAGCTTCCGCTCTTCTCAAGGAAAAAGGAACTGATGATGGAAAGCCCGAAATAGTAGAAGATGGAATTGGCCATGATGGCCAGCACCACCGGGTTTACCTTGGTATACTTGTTCACAATGACAGGAAGCATGGAAATCACGCCGCCCACCACGGCTGCCGCCAGGATCAGGGCCAGCTGGTGCAGGCCGTTTGGAAGGGGGCAGGCAATGGCGATTGCACTGGCAACAACAGCTCCCATGTAAAAGGATGCGTCAGAGCTGATGTTGAAGATACCGCTTTTTAAGCACAGGGTCAGGCCAAGTCCGGTAAACACCAGGGGGATTGCCCGCACCACAACGTTGAAGAAGCTCCTCTTTGTCTCCAATGGTCCCAGCATCAGCTTCTGGATGGCAAGACCCGGTGTCTGGCTCACAAAGAAGATGATGGTAAATACAATGAGGATGGACAGCAGCAGGGCTGCGCCGATTCTCATGACACTGAAATAATCCATTATGTCAAATCGTTTTTTATTTGATTTTATTTTCTCCATGATTTATCCCAACCCCTCCTGCTTTTTGAGGCCAAGCATGTAGAGCCCAAGCTCCTGCTCGGTTACCTTTGGCGCGTTGCTAAGGGCACCCACCACCTTTCCCTTATGCATGACAAGAATCCGGTCACTCAGGGAAATCAGCTCATTCAGATCTGCTGACGATAAAAGGATGGCCTTGTTGTGGCTGCGCATTTCCAGAATCTTTGAATGGATGAAGGAGATGGCCCCCACATCCACGCCGCGGGTGGGCTGGTTCAGCACCAGCAGGTCGCTGGGCGCCTTAAACTCCCTTGCCACAATGGCCTTCTGGATATTTCCGCCTGACAGGCTTCCGATGGACTGGTTTTCATCCTTTGTCTTGACCATGAACTCCTTGATCTGTTCCTGGCAGTGCTCCTTTACCCGGCCCGCCTGGACCATGCCGAACTTATTGGCAAAGGTGTCGATGTTGGAGACAATCAGGTTTTCCTGAAGGCTCATCTCAGGGGCGCACCCTTCAATCATACGGTCCTCCGGCACATGGGACATGCCATTCTTACGGATATTGGTAACAGATTCGTGGGTTATATCCCTGCCGTTCAGGGATATCTTCCCTTCCAAGGCGCGCATGTTTCCTGTTATGATGGAAATCAGCTCGCTCTGTCCGTTGCCCTCCACGCCTGCGATCCCAACGATTTCCCCTTTGTGCACCTCAAGGCTTACGCCCGAAAGCTTGGGAATCTTGAACTTGTCCACATATACCAGGTTCTCCACCTTTAACACAGGCTCCCCCGGCTTCACATCTTCCTTATCATACTCAAAGGATATCTCCCTGCCCACCATCAGGTTGGATATGTCTTCCTCCGACACATCCCTGGTCAGATATGTACCCTTTGTAACCCCGCCCTTAAGGACCGTGATCCTGTCGCTGATGCGCTTCACCTCATTGAGCTTATGGGATATGAAAATGATGGTCATGCCCCGGCTTTTCAGTTCCAGCAGGCGCTCGAACAGCTCCTCTGTCTCCTGGGGCGTCAGCACGGCGGTGGGTTCATCCAGGATGATCAGCTTGGCGCTGCGGTAAAGGATTTTAAGGATTTCCAGCTTCTGCTTCATCCCCACGCTCATATCCCTGACCCTTCTGGACGCGTCAATCTCAAAATTATACTTCTTTGCCACCTCATCCGTAATCTGGATGTCCCGCTTCTTGTTGGATACAAAGCTGGTCTTATCCAGTCCCAGCATCATGTTCTCCGCCCCTGTCAGGGAATCCACCAGCATGAAGTGCTGATGCACCATGCCGATGCCGTGTTCAATCGCCTCTTTACTGGACTGCAGCTTCAGCTCCTGCCCCTTCATGTAGATATGGCCGGAGGTAATGCTCTCCAGGCCGTAGAGCATTTTCATCAGCGTACTTTTACCTGCCCCGTTCTCGCCTACCAGCGCATGGATCTCACCCTCGTCCACCGTGAAATTCACATTGTGGTTGGCAAGCACGCCGCCTTCATAAATCTTTGTTACGTCCTTTACTTCCAGCAAATGTTCCATCAGTTTCTCCTTTCCGCCTCTTCCCGCTCCCGGATTTCCTTCAGGCAGTGCTCCAGGTCCCCCGGTATCACTGTCATGCTGCAGCCAAGCATCAGGTTCACCGGCAAATCAAAATCCTCCACCGTAAATCCGTCTGCGTCAGCCCTGGCCCCCACCTTCTCAAGCATGGTCCGCCCGTCATCCAGATAGCCATATATCTTTTTCCCAAGGGCATAGGCATACCCGATTTCAAAGCAGGTCCCGCTGTCCGGCTCCATACCCCGGAAGGCATTGAGGTTGGCCACCACATAATCACAGCTGTCCAGGTAATGGATATTCTTAAGGAATATCCGCTCCCCCAGTGTCTTCCCCTCATCAGCAGCAGCCTTTTGGGCCTGCATCTCAAATCCGTATTTACTGCACAGCTCCTGGTACACAAAATACCGTTTTTCTTTCCAGTCCGGATAAAACACATCAAATCCAGCCACATAGATCCGGTCCATACACACTCCTCCCTGGCTATCCCCAAGCCCCGCTTTAATGTTCCCGCAAAAGCGCTTCCACTTTTCCAAAGAATTCCTCTGAAAATGCCTCCACGTCCACAAACAGCGCTGCACTCATCTCATACTTCCTGTCATTGCACCGCAGCACGTTCTCCGTTGTCTTCCCTGCCTGCGGGCCTTCCGTAAAGCACATCATATGCATGGGAATGGTGGTCAGTATCTCCGGATGCACGGCCGCCACGGCCGCCAGCGGGTCATGAAGCCCGCATCCGCCCAGATATGGATGGAACTTCTGGTACGCGCCCAGATAATGCTTCAGGGCCTCGTACAGGAACAGGGCGCTCCTGGTGCCGATGCCGCGCCAGCGTTCGTGGTCCTCAAAGCTGAACAGTGTCTTGCGCGTCACGTCCAGCCCCACCAGCACAACCGGCAGCCTGGAATCCAGCACCTCGGCCGTGGCCGGGATGTCCAGCCTTACATTGGCCTCGCTGAGCGCTTCCGTATACGTTCCGGTATTGCCCGGGGAGGCAATGGCCCCTCCCATCACATAGACAGCCCCAGCCTTCCCTGCTGTGGCACTGTCCTTTCTCAGCACCCTGGCAATGTCGGTAAGGGGACCGCTTGTAACCCAGTACAGCTCCCTGCCGTACCGCTCAATCATACCAAGGATGAAGTCCGTGGCTTCCCCCGGCCTTGCCCCTGCACAGTCCTCAGGGCTGCTTGGTCCCAGCACGCCCCCAAGGCCCTCGCACCCGTGAAAACGGCTTCCTCCGCTGTAATCATTGGGAATGCCGCTCAGAGGCGTCTCACTTCCCATGACCACAGGAATATCCTCCCTGCCAAACAGCTTAAGCACCGCCTTGGTATTCCGGTACACATTGCCGATATGCCCCATGCCGTAGGATACGGTTATCCCTACCACCTCGCATTCCTTCTGGGCCAGAAGGTAGGCAATGGCCAACGCGTCGTCGATTCCCGTGTCACAGCTGTATAATATCTTTTTTCCCATGTTAAACCCCCGGTTTCTTAGATGAATTTCCTCTTATGGCATCCGCACAAAACCGGACCAATCAGACCTTCCTCACACTGCGTTCAAATATATGAAGTCCCCTGCTGGCCCCGCTTCCCAGCACGGTGGAATTGCCCAGGCAGGCCGCCCCCGCCTCATACCGTTCCATGTCCGAGCGTTTCACCAGATATCCGGTTACGCGCACAACATCGGAATTGCTGGAATAGAATGAAAAATACCGCATCCCCTCATCAAAAGCGCCTCTTATGATATCCAGCACCGCCATGGGGTTCTTCCTTGCAGTTTCCTCAAATGGAAACAGCTCGCCGATTCCCGCCGCAAAATGCTTCTGGGTCCTGGCGGTAAACATAAGCTGCTTTGGCAGCGGCGGCTCCTCCCCCACCGGTATCCTGGTGTTGGGGGTCACCCCGGTATCCGTGGAAATCCCCACCTGGCCGTGCATTGCAAAACTGCCGTATCTGGGCTTGTAGGAAGCCACCTGGTCATGGATCCGGTCCAGGACCATAAGCGCGAAGTCCTCTGCCTCCTTGCCGTGGCCATAGCGCTCTTCAGGCTTCTGGAGCCTTAACACCGTATTCACGCACTCAGCCAGCCCCACCAGCCCGAACATGCCCACGAACTTATCTTTATGGATCAGCCCTTCATCACTGAGGAACGTATTCTCAAGGAACCGCGCCTCCTCAAATATATATGTATCCCGTTTGTCCATCTGCTCACACTGGGCGGCCACTGCTGCCGGCAGCATTTCATTAAGGAAATGCTCCCTGCCCTCCGCCGCCTCCCCAAGGGCCCTCATGTCCAGCCTTCCAAGGGTCAGGCCGCCCCCGCCGATGGGAAGGGCGTTATAGCAGCTCACAATGGCATAATCCGGTCCCCAGTCAGCCGTATACATGGCATCGTTGACAAAACTGGGTTTTGCGGTGATAAGTCCTGTCTCAATGGCCATGCAGGCAAAGTCATCCGTGGTATGCCCGTTATAAATCAGGGACATGTTGGGAACCGGACGCTGCATCTGCGCCGACAGCTCCAGTATGATCCTCCCCGCCCTTGTGTCATAAGGACCGATATCCGCATGGCAGAATGAATCGCTGATGGTCCGGTCCACATGGGTCAGGAAAATACGGATGGCATGCCTGGCCTCCTCCTCATCCCTCACAAAAGGCTCCAGCAGCCGGTCGATATGGCCGATGTACACAGGACCCCCGATGACGGAAGGCACATGCCTGTAAAGGATTAAAAGGTTGGACACCGCGTCCCATATGTCCCGGGGCGGGTTAAGCATCAGGAACCTGCTGCCCTGTTTCATGAATTTATCATAGTCGGGAAGCACATACCTTGGACGGTAGGGCGCATTGCCCTCCCCCATGTCAAACACAATGCCCTTGTCCACAAACCACTGGGCCTCCCTGCTAAGGGGCACCGGGTCCGGCGTGTTCTCGGCCGCCTGGGCCAGGGCTGTCAGCCTCTGGGGATATGTAAGCCTTGGATCCGATAATATGCCTTTGATGGTTTCTTCAATTCCCTGCGTCATAAACAAACCTCCTAATTAAAATACAGCCTCCGGGGCGCCCTGCCACTTCTCGCTGCCGCGGATGATCAGCCTGGTCCGCAGCATCACTTCCCTGCGGCGTTTTTTCGTATCCGGCCCCTTCATGCGGTCCGTCAGAAGCCCAAAGGCAATCTCCCCCATTTCCTGCATGGGCCTGTCCATGACGGTGAGCTCATATCCAATGGAATTGAGAAGGGAAATATCATCGAATCCCACCAGCCCCAGATCCTTCCCGGGCAGCAGGTTATGCTCATTCATAAAGCGGATGCAGCCCAGGGTACAGGAACTGCAGGTTGCCAGCACGGCCGTGGGCGGATTGGCAAGCCCCTGGAAGGCTTCACATGCCTGGTATCCGCTTTTTTCATCAAAATCGCCTGGGTAGATATATTCATCCCTTATCTTAAGCCCATGGTCCTTCAGGCACTGGATGTATCCCTCCAGCCTTGTCCTGCCCTTTTTCACCACTTCCGGACAGGTGATGATCCCTATATCCCGGTGCCCTGACTCAATCAGCAGTTCCACACCGTCATACACCACTTTCTTATTATCTATGAGCACGATGTCAAAATCACCGTCCTGGAAATCCCTGTCAATCAGGACCACCGGAATCCCGGATTCCTCTGCATTCCACAGAAGCTCCTCCGTCCGCGCATCCGGTTCAATGACCGGCAGCAGCAGGATTCCCGACACCCGGTGTTCCATGGCCTGGGCCACTGCATTCCGCTCCCTTTCCTTGTCCTCAGAGGTATTGAAGAACAGGATACTGTATCCCTGCATGGCTGCCTGCTCCTCAATGGCATCCAGCACATTGGCAAAAAACGGATTGAGCCTGTTTGACATGATTACGGCAATCATGGAAGTGTCATTGCGCGTCAGGCTCCTGGCCACTGCGTTGGGCCTGTATCCATGCTCTTCGATTACTGCTTCAATCTTTTTGCGGGTCTCATCCTTCACATAGCCTTTGTTGTTAATCACACGCGATACCGTTGCAACCGAAACCCCTGACAGCCTTGCAATATCGGATATTGTCATATCAGCCTCTCCCCCTTCTGTAATAATTCCATCTATATATTAATTCTATCTTTGCAACCGTTCCTGTCATCCGTTTTATGATAGCGTTTACATATGTTACCGTTTACACATTTTCGTTTAAAATCGTCCCCCTCCTGTAATTTTACTGAGTAAAATGGCAGTTATGAGACGTATTTCAATTAATTTGGAGGATTCGGCAACATGCTCCCTCCTATAGGTAACCGCTTACACATTTTCAATCATGATTCTAGCATAGTTTACGGTATTATTCAATAGTAATTATGCATTTTGTATATTTTTTTCTTTTGTCCTCTCTGATTTTTACGTATTTCACAACATCCAGGGTGCATCTGAACTTTCTCCCCTCCCCGCCTCCCCTGTGCCGGGGTATGGGGCCACGGTCATATTCCCGCCCAAACCATCATAAAATTAACATAGAAGCCCTTCATATGGGGCCCCTTGTCAGGAGGCGGTATATCATGAAATTCATCGACATGCTCAGGAAGCATTTACATATCAGTACAAAGACTGTCATCTATGTGGAAATGACAGCCCTCAGCGTGCTGTGTCTCAGCATTTTCCTGTACAGGACAGACCCGGGCCAGGCCGTGATGAGCCAGGCCGCCAGGCTTGCAGGTTATATCAATCCTCTGGAGGACGCTGGGACCCCTGGCCAGGACAGCAAGGAGGAAAAGAAAAAAGAGTATATCAAGTGGGTGGAGTTCCATGTGACCGCAGAAGCCATGAACCAGGCCTTCCGCTACGATGTGGACACCTGCCAGGCAGAAAGGCACCTGAACTGGGTGGACCTTTTAGCTTATCTTGGGGCCAGGTACGGCGGTGACTTCAGCAAATATAAGCCGGAGCACATGAAAGCCGCGGCTGAGAAGCTGAAAACCGGTGAGACCACCATGGAAGAACTGACAAAAGACATGAAATATTACACTTACTACAGGGAAGCTTACGGCGCCGTGTTAGACGGCATGGTAGGCCAGTTCCAGGCTGAAATACCGTCCAGCGAGGCGCCTGCGGCCTATCTTCCCTCGGGTGTGGCCGGAGGCGCTCCCGGCGACCCTGCCACTGTCTGGGTGACCAAATACGGGCTGAAGGCATTTTCCCCCATTGCAAAAGGGTTTCCCTACAGCGACTTTGACGACTTCGGGGTATCCAGAAGCTATGGTTTCAAACGCCAGCACCTGGGCCACGATATGATGGGACAGGTGGGCACCCCTGTCATTGCGGTGGAATCCGGCTACGTGGAAGCCATGGGCTGGAACCAGTACGGCGGCTGGCGGCTGGGCATCCGCAGCTTTGACCATAAACGCTACTACTATTACGCCCATCTGCGGAAGAACTATCCCTATCAGTCAGGCCTTAAGGAAGGGTCCGTGGTCCAGGCCGGGGATGTGGTGGGGTATCTTGGGCGCACCGGATACAGCCGCACCGAGAACACCAACAATATCGATGAGCCCCACCTCCACTTCGGGCTGGAGCTGATATTTGACGAATCCCAGAAAGAGAGCAACAATGAGATATGGGTCAGCTGCTACGAGCTTGTGAAGTTCCTGAACATGAACCGCAGCGAGACAGTAAAAGTGGAGGGCACCAAGGAATGGAAACGTCTTTACCAGACAAAGGATCCCCTGGTACCCGCCACGCCGTCCGAGGCAGCGCCTCCTGCGCCGTCAGCCTCACATGAGGAATAGGCTGCTGAATTCCCGGACACTTAGCCCATAAGTTTTTCCACCACATCCCGCAGCGTAGTATCCCCTCCCACATTCCCCGGGAAAATGATATAAGGGATGCCGGGGAACCTGCTTTCCGGCCCGGTCCGCCACACTGGCACGCCGGGCCCTATCTGCCCCAGGACCCAGGCGCGTTTTACATGAAGCGCCTTTGTGCCCACATCGCTGGATGTAATGCCTCCTTTTGCAACAATAAAACCGGGAGCCGTCCTTAACCGTCCTGCCAGCTGCTGTACCGCCTCCGATATCCTGACCGAACGTTCCAGCGCCTGTTCCGGCGTATCGCCTTTTACGGACAGGAGGCGGCGCCTGGTATATACAGCAACGGTTATCCCCTGGCTGATGTATGCCTCCTCCTGTTTTATGACTGAATTGATTTCTTCTTCCATGGCGGCATCATCCGTCACCTTGTCTGAGTCGAACTCAATCAGCCGGATTCCCGGCACTTCCTTTAAAGCTTCCAATTGTGCCGTGGTTTTCTGTGTGTGGGACCCCACTAGGATCAAACCACCTGCCCCGCTGCATTTTCCCATGACCGCCCTGCCGCTTCCCATGACCTCCCTGCCGGTGAGAAGCCCCCGGTCCTCCACTGCCGCAAATTCCTTCACAAAACCTGCCGCGGTCCGGAACAGGAACCTTTTGCCCCGTCCCATTGCCCGGTACAGCGCAATGCAGAACACCTTAAGGTCCAGGGGGGTCAGCGCATTCACCACTACCTTCCCAAATCCCGCCACCGACATCAGCTGCTGTTCCACCCCGTCCAAATCCATGGCCCTCAGCTGTCCGGTGGATATGCACGCCACATTTTCCTTTTTGTATGTCCCCTTGGTTTTTTCTTCAATATATTCCCTTAAATCCGAGGACCGGTAGCCAAAGGTCTTGTCCTTTGCGAATTCCGTCATGGCTGCCGGGATGAGCCGGTTCCCTTCTTTCACATAATGCACATTCCCGTATGTGTACCTGCCGCCCTCACTGAAAAAGGGACAGATTATCTCCCCGTGGATTTCCTCCCCGGTGCAGGCTTCCAGCGTTTCCTTAAGCACCTGGGTTTCCAGGGGATAATGTCCTCTGAGGGTGGAGTCCCCCCTACTGACCACCACGAATCCGGTTCCCAGTTCCTGGCTTACCGACGCCAGTCCCTGCCCGATTTCCCGGTGTACCTGCCGGGTCCGGTCCTCGCTGAAGCTTCTGGAATTAGTCAGAAGGAAGAACATCTTCCCCTGTTCCAGGAATCCCCGGCGGATGCTCTCACGGCTCCAGTCCGTATACACAGGAACATCATGTACGGTCTGCACGCCCGTGGGGTCGTCATCCAAAACCACGATCTTATGTCTGTCCTTCCCTGCCTCCTCCTTTAATAAAAGCCGGATGGCCTGTGAATCCAGGCCATCCTTCCAGGGTAAATCATCATAGTATAACTGCTTATCCATATCCGTCTCCTCCTCTATGGGGCCGTCACCCCACGTCTTTTTTTCCTGTCCTTCAGCTCGCTTCGCACAGACAGCACCACCATGACCGCTGTCAGGATGAAGAACACCAGGGCAATGGGGGATGACAGGATGGGAAGGAAACTGCCCTCGGTGCGCATCAGGGAACGTCTTACATTTTCCTCCAGAAGGGGCGCCAGGATGAATCCCACCACCATGGGCGCCAACGGGTATTCCCAGCGCTTAAGGATATACCCCACCAGCCCGAATATGACCATGACCAGTATATCAAAAATACGGTTGTTGGCTGAAAATGAACCCACAAAACAACAGGCAATCACCACAGGCAGCAGATAGGAGCCTGGAATGCTTAAGACCTTGGAAAACAACGGAAGCCCCAGAAGCTCGGATACCATCATCACCAGGTTGGCGATGATAAATGCCGCAAACAGCGCATAGACCAGGGCTGCGCTTGTTTTAAACAGCAGCGGGCCGGGGGTGATGCTGTGGATCTGGAATCCGGCCAGCACCATGGAGGTGGCATTATCCCCAGGGATGCCCAGGGTCAGAAGGACAATCAGGGCGCCTCCGATGGTGGCATTGTTGGCTGTCTCCGATGCCACGATGCCGTCCATTATCCCGGTTCCGAACTTTTCCGGATATTTGGAACGTTTTTTACAGAACGCATACGCCAGGAGGTTGGAGGCATTCCCACCGATCCCGGGAAGTATCCCCACTGCCAGGCCTATGAACGCCGCGGGGATGGCATTTCTCAGCTGATATACAAATTCCTTGAAGCTTAACCCAACCCCCTTGACCTTGGCGGACGGCGCCCTCTGTATGGCCGTGGGGCCTTTGGCGGCGGTATCGATTATCTGGGATACCGCAAAGGTGCCGATGAGCAGCGGAACCAGGTTGAATCCCGCAGCCAGGCTGGATATACCGCCCGTGTACCTGGTATAGGAACTAAGGCGGTCAATACCCACAAAGGAAAACCCGATGCCAAGGAGGCAGGACAGGAGTCCCTTATTGATATTGCCTGCTGAAAGTCCGGACACCGTGGTAAGCGCAAACAATATTACGGCAAAATACTCATACGGCCCAAACTTCAGCGCCACCCCCGCAATGGCCGGTCCCAGATAAGTCAGGACCAGGGCGCTGAATATGCCGCCCACAAATGAGAAAACAATGGCGGTCCCCAAAGCCTTGCCAGCTTCCCCCCTTTGGGCCATGGGATAGCCGTCAAAGCAGGTGGCGATGGAGGACGGGGTTCCGGGAATCCCCAGGAGGATTGCTGAAATCAGCCCTCCTGAGAGACCGCCCACATAGATAGCAATCAAAAACGCAATGCCGTTAACCGGTTCCATGCCAAATGTAATCGGCAGGAACAATGCCAGCGCCGTAAATGCCGATAAGCCCGGTATGGCGCCAAAGACAATCCCGGCAACCACGCCTCCGATGATAAGAAACAGGGTCACAGGATGGAGCACTGCCATAAATCCTTCAATTAGCTGCATGATTTCCTCCTTATCCTAATAATCCAGTGGGAAGGAAAATGCTGAATGCGCGGTAAAACAGCTCATAGATAAATATGGGTGTCACAACCGACACAACCGCCGTTATCACGATTCCCTTCCTGGACTTCAAACGTTTTTCAGGCAGAAGCAGCAGGATCTGAGCCATAAGATAGAGGGCCGTCATGATGATGAATCCCACGGTCTGCACCAGCAGGGCATAGGCAAAAAGGATTGCAATGGTAGCTGCCGCCCTTGCATTAAATCCCCCCGTTCCCTCATCCCCTTGTTCCTTCTTCTCCTTTTTCAGGCCCCCCGCCACCTGCACCACGGCCAGCAGCCCCATGATGACAGCCACGGTCCTCGGGAAAAACTGCGGACCCATGGCGTCATTGGTGGTAACAACAATGGCATAGGAACCTGCATACAAAGCAACTGCAATGAGAAAAAATATCACGCCTGATAGTATTTCCTTTTTGTTATGTGACATTTTGCCTCCTTCCCAAGCCTATTTGCTGCTGGTTGCCAGGAACTCATCCTTATACGGCACCAGTGTTTCCTCATAGAATCTGTCAGCGTACTCCTGGGCTTCCTTCTTCGCAATATATTTGACAGTCAGGTAATTCTCTTCCATCGTCTTTACGAATTCCTGGTCCTCAGTTACCTGCTTCAGGGCATCTGACAGGATATCCACGATTTCGTCCGGGGTATCCGGGTGCACGCCCAGCCAGAACCATTTGCTGCAGTCAATGTCCTTCAAACCATACTCAGAAGGCAGGGGCACATCCGCAAGCAGTTCATTCTTTTCACTCCCCAGCAGGCAGAGCGCCTGGAATTCCCCTGTTGCAAAATAATCCTTTGCCAGCGCATATGCCAGGACCGCCGTATCTGTCTGCTGTCCTAAAAGCGCCGTCATCTTGGCGGCATTGTTTCCGATGTCCATGGGTTTGAACCTGGCGTCCCACTCCGTGTTCATGGCAATGCCGTAAACCTGGTTTGCCGCGCCGATCTTCATGCCATACTCAATGGTGCCCGGGGCTGCCTGGGTGCGCTCCACCACGTCCTTAATGTTCTCATATCCCGAGGCCTTATTGGCTACCAGTACCGTTGTATTATCAAACAGCGGGATTCCCACGGTCTTAAAGCTGTCAATCACAATATCCGTTGTTCCCATCATGTTAGGGATATACGCATCCAGTCCGTTGATGACCATGGTATACCCATCCGGCTCCCCGTCCAGGACCTGCTGCATGCCAAGGATGGTCGCCCCGCCCTCCACATTGGTCACCACCACATTTACTCCCAGGTATTTTGAGAGGTACTGTGCAATGACGCGCGTATTATAATCCGTATCCCCTCCCGCCTTAACAGGGCATATGATCTGAATGGGCTTTTTAGGGAAATCCGCCTTAGCCGCAGCTTCCCCTTCCTCTTTTGCACTTCCAGGCCCCTTCGCCTCCTTGTCTTCACCGGCAGGATCTGCTGTTGTCCCTGCCGTGGTCCCTGCCGCTGTCTCTGCGGGTTTTGTCTCCGCAGGCTTGCTCCCTGCGCACCCTGCCATGGATATTGCCATGACTGCTGCCAATGTGACTGCCATGATATTTTTCTTCATACTCTCAATCTCCTTCTCCTTGTGTTTTATTATCAGTGCCTGTTTACCGCTGTGGATACGTTTCCCTGAACCGGTCCACCTGTTCCAGTGCCATCTTCCCCAGCGTGGTGGTATCAGACATCATGACCACCATGCTGTATCCTTTTTCATACAATCCCCTGGCCTGTTCAAAACTCCCCGCCACCGTTGCAAGGAATTTATCGGAGTTCAGCACAACCTCCTCCACCCTGCGGATGGCCTCCTGCACCTCCGTGTCCCCGGGATTGCAGAAATGTCCAAAGGAGGTGGCCAGATCCATGGGTCCAATGAAGATACCGTCCAGCCCATTGGTGCCCACGATCTCCTCAATGTGGTCCACCGCTGTTTTGGTTTCCACGGCCACAAGCACATCCAGTTCTTCATTGGCATAATCCAGATAATCCCTCTGGTTCATGCCATACCCCCCTGCCCTTGGACTGGGGGCAATGCCCCTGATCCCCTCCAGGGGATACTTGCATGCGCTCACCGCCCTTGCCGCCTCCTCAGCATTGTTTACATAGGGAACCAGTATACCGCTTACGCCTGCATCCAATATCCGCTTAATCGTCACAAAGTCATTCCACGGCGCCCTCACAAAGGGTACTGCCTCATAATGGGAAATAGCCTGCATCTGGCTTATCAGGTTCATTATGTCCCCTGGCCCGTGTTCCATGTCCACCATCAATATGTCAAATCCGGCTTTTGCCATGATTTCGGCAGTAATGGGACTGGCTGCCTGAAGCCATGCGGCTGACAGCTTCTTTTTCTCCGCCAGCAGGCGTTTGGCCCTGTTGCGGAAAGCTTCTCCTCTTCTCAGCATTTTCATCATCCTCCTGATTCATATCAGCCAGATACAGCCACTGATATCTGACCTGGCATCTGTCCTTATATAGAGCAAGTTCCGTGCCAATCTCTGAGACGCACCAAAAATCCTCCTTTTTTATATAACCTATACAAAAAATACTCATAGTTTTTGGCACTAATCCCATATCTTATCCTCCCTCCCCCTTCATCCTTTCTCAGTGTATATTTCATAATGTTGCAACTTTTTGTCTTATATGAAATATATTGTTTTATTCTTCCGTTAGATGTGATATCATTATAAAAACGATATATGGAAGCAGAACCGCTTTCCGGAAAGGAACAGGAAATCATGGTAAAGATAGCCCTTGTGGTGCCCTGTGAAAACTTCATAGCAGATGCCGCACAGATATTGAGCCAGCACAACCAGTTCCATGGACAGGAAGATTCCGAAACCTATGTCATGGACGAAATCATCATGAACAACTCCGATACCGGACACGTGCAGATAGACGCCGATATCATCCTCACCCGCGGCCTCCTGGCCCAGATACTGGCCAATCTCCCGGGCGACATCCCTGTGGTCCGGATCTCGGTCCCCACTGCGGATATCCTTCGGACCATCCGCAACTGCACACAGCGCTACGGACAGAAACAGATTGGGATCATTGCGGCAGGAAACATGCTGGCAGGCATCACGGGCTTATCCGACCTGTGTGACGCCCCCATCAAAACATACCTTCTCTCCCCCAACTGGAACAACGAGGCCCTGGTGGACCAGGCAGTCCGCGAAGGATGCGAGGTCATCATCGGGGGGCTGAACACCTGCCGTTACGCACAGATGATACATATCCCCAACATGCTTATCGAAACCAGCAAGGAAGCATTCTGGGACGCCCTGTCTTCTGCCAAGCGCGCCCTGCTCATCTTCCGCAAGGAACAGGAGAAATCCATGCGCCTTCAGACCATACTGGATATCTCCCATGACGGCATCATCTTCATCGACCCTTCCAGGCGCGTTACCACGGTCAATAAAAAAGCCCAGTCCATCTTCGGCCTGGACAACAGCTGTATCGGGAAACGGATCATTGATTTTCCATTTCCCCTTGAGCTGAAAAACATATTATCCGACAACAGCGAATACACCAATAAACTCCTCCAGCATAACCGCACCCTGCTGAGCATCAGCAAGACCTTTGTAAGGACCCAGGCATTCTTATCCGGTTCCATTGTAAACATCCAGCTGGTCAATGAAATCCAGTCCCTGGAAGGCGATATACGCAAACAGATCTATGACAAAGGCCTTGTTGCGAAGCTGACCTTTGACGATATGGTGGGTACGGCCCCCGCAATGGCATCCGTCATCCGCACTGCCAGGAAATACAGCCAGACAAACTCCAACATACTCCTTATAGGGGAAAGCGGAACCGGAAAAGAAGTGCTGGCCCAAAGCATCCATAATGCCAGCAGCCGCAGCCTCTGTCCCTTTGTGGCGGTAAACTGCGCGGCAATCCCGGACACGCTGCTTGAAAGCGAACTGTTCGGCTATGTCACGGGAGCCTTTACCGGGGCGCGTAAAAACGGAAAAGCCGGGTTGTTTGAACTGGCCCACACAGGCACCATCTTCCTGGATGAAATCGGGGAAATCCCCCTGCCGCTCCAGGCCAAGCTCCTGAGGGTGCTCCAGGAACGCGAGATCATGCGGGTCGGGGGCGATTCCGTCATCCATGTGGATATCCGCATCATTGCAGCCACCAATAAGAACCTGGAAAGCCTGGTCCGCAGCAACCAGTTCCGGGAAGACCTGTTCTACCGCCTGGATGTGCTCAGGATAAACATACCGCCCCTGAACCAGCACAGGGAGGACATCCCTCTCCTGATCTCCAGATACATGAACAGGAACTTCCCCGGCATCACGACGGGGCCGGAAGTCATCCAGTTCCTGTGCCGGGCCGACTGGACCGGCAATATACGCCATTTATTCAATATCTGTGAACGCATGGCCGTCTTAAGCAGCAACGGCCATATTGATATTGAATGCGCCAGGCTGGCTTTCCCTGAATGCCATCCCTCCCAGACCGCTTCCGTTCCCGCCGCCTCCACAGAAGACAGCCAGATCATGGAAGCCCTGTCCTCCTGCCGCTTCAACAAGGGACAGGCCGCTGCCATGCTGGGCATGAGCCGCTCCACCCTTTGGAGGAAGATGAAGGAGTACCACATAGAGGGTTGATCCTGATAATATAAAAGACGGGTAGCGGATGAATGCATCAAAACATCCGTCCGCTGCCCGTCTTCCATATTATCTTTTTTCTTTTTCCGTACCATCAGGCCTCATCCTACCCCAGCCTGTGGATAAACAACCCGCTCCGCAGCTTCGGCTCAAACCAGGTAGACTTAGGCGGCATGAGCCGCCCTGCATCCGCAACCTCCAGCAGTTCACGGATGGAAGTGGGATACATGGAGAAGGCCACTTTCATGTCTTCATGGCAGCGGCGCTCCAGCTCCTTAAGTCCCCGGATACCACCTATGAAGTCCACCCGCTTATCCGTACGCGGGTCACCGATGCCCAGCACGGGATCCAGCAGATGGTCCTGGAGTATGGACACATCCAGTCCATCCACCGGGTCATTGCCCATGTATTCCGGCCTGGCTTTCAGGCAGTACCACTTTCCTTCCAGGAACATGCCGAAGGTCCCCTTTTCCTCAGGTGAAAAAGCTTCCGTTCCCAGTTCCTCTATGCAAAACCGCTGCGCTGCGGCCTTTAAGAACCCTTCCCGGTCCATCCCGTTTAAATCCTTCACCACCCGGTTATAAGGCAGTATCATCAGCTCCTCATCCGGGAACAGCACGGACAGGAAGTAATTAAAGGGTTCCTCGCCTGTATACCCCGGATTCTCCTCCCGTCTCTTAAGCCCTACCTTCACAGCGGAGGCCGCCCTGTGATGTCCGTCCGCAATATAGGTTGCAGGTATCCTCCCAAATGCATCCTGCACAGCCCGGACCATTGCCCTGTCCCCAATCACCCACACCCTGTGCCCAATCCCGTCATCCGACACAAAGTCATAGATGGGCTGGCCGGACTTAACCTGGGCCACGATCTCCTTCACGGCCTCATCCTGCCTGTAGGCCAGGAATATGGGGCCGGTATGGGCATTGGTGGTATCCACATGGCGGATACGGTCAATCTCCTTGTCCTCCCGTGTATTCTCATGCTTTTTAATCACACCGCCCACATAATCGTCGATGGAACAGCAGGCCACCACCCCGGTCTGGCTGCGCCCATCCATGGTCAGCTCATACAGATAGTAATCCTCTTCCCCATCCGTCACATACACGCCTTCTTCAATCTGTCTGTCCAGTATCTCCCTTGCCTTTACATATACCCTGTCATCATACGTATCCACATCATCCGGGAACTGGGTTTCAGCCCTGTCAATGTTCAGGAAGGAAAGGGGATTCCCCTTCACTGCCTCACATGCTTCCTTCCTGTTATATACGTCATAGGGAAGCGCAGCCACCTTATCCGCCTTCCCGGCATCCGGCCTGACACACACAAACGGTCTTACAATCGCCATATCCTATCTCCTCTTCCACTAAGGCCCCCACAGCAGGTTTCCCAGCCATGAAGGCCCTAATATAATATACCAATGTACTGGCATGACTTCTCCTGCCAGCAGCTCACGTTTTTTATTTTACCACGCGCACCCTGAGGACTCCCTTGATGGCCCTCAGCTTCTCAATGGTTGACTCCTCTGCCTTATGCTCCAGGTCCAGCAGGGTATAAGCGTATTTATCACGGCTCTTATTGGTCATGTCGGAAATATTCACGCCCTGGGAAGCCAGTGTTCCGGTCACCTGGCCGATCATGTTGGGGATGTTCATGTGCAGTACGGCCACACGGCTTTCCGTCTGACAGATTCCCATGTCGCAGGATGGATAATTCACGGAATTCCTGATATTGCCGTTCTCCAGATAATCCGTTATCTCCTTCACGGCCATCACCGCGCAGTTGTCCTCGGACTCCTGGGTGGATGCGCCCAGGTGGGGCATCAGGATTACATTCTTCATATTGGCAACCTTGGGGTTGGGGAAGTCGCTTACGTAGTAGCGGACCTTGCCCGACTCCAGTGCAGCGGCCATGTCGTCGTCATTGACCAGCGTATCCCTGGAGAAGTTGAGGATTACCACCCCGTCCTTCATCATCTCCAGTTTTTCCGAATTAATCATGCCCTTGGTGGAATCCAGCAGCGGCACATGGATGGTGATATAATCGCAGTACTGGAAAATGGTGTCCACATTGGTGATATGCTTTACATTCCTGGACAGCCTCCATGCTGCGTTGACCGATATGTAAGGATCGTATCCATAGACTTCCATCCCCAGATGGGTGGCTGCATTGGCGACCTCTGCGCCGATTGCGCCCAGGCCCACAACGCCCAGCTTCTTCCCCTTGATCTCACATCCCGCAAATGCCTTCTTGCTCTTCTCCGTATCCTTTGTGATGTTGTCATCCTCGGCATTGGCCCTGCACCACTCGATGCCGCCCACAATATCCCTGGATGCCATCAGCATACCCGCAATCACCAGTTCCTTCACGCCGTTGGCATTGGCGCCCGGTGTGTTGAATACCACGATTCCAGCCTCTGCGCACGCATCCAGCGGGATGTTGTTCACGCCCGCGCCTGCGCGGCCCACCGCCTTCAGGTTCCCAGGGAAATCCATGTCATGCATGGACGCGCTGCGGACCAGTATGCCGTCAGCCTCAGCCACATCGGCTGTCAGCTCATAATCAGCGGGAAATAACTCAGTGCCACATTTTGCTATTGGATTTAAGCAATGGATCTTTTTCATAATTATTACTCTCCTCTTCACCGAAACTCATTACCAACACTTATACCATGCCGTGCCGGCTCCTATCTGCCATGTTTCTCCTCAAAACCAGCCATGAATGCAACCAGCTTCTCCACGCCTTCCATGGGCATTGCATTGTAAATGCTGGCGCGCATGCCGCCTACGGTCCTGTGGCCCTTCAGGTTCTCAAAGCCTGCTGCCTTGGACTCCTTTACAAACAGGGCATCCAGTTCATCATCCCCCGTAACAAAGGGAACATTCATCAGGGAGCGGTCCTTCTTCTCCACGGTCCCCTTAAACAGCCTGCTCTGATCCAGGAAATCGTACAGGATCTTAGCCTTTTTCTCATTGAATTCCTTCATGGCCTCCAGGCCGCCCCTGGCCTTCAGCCACTTGAACACCTTGCCGCACATGTAAATGCCGTAGGTCGGCGGTGTATTGTACAGGGATCCTGCGTCCACATGGGTCTTATAGCGGAGCATGGTGGGGGTTCCCGGGAATACATCCTCATCCACCAGGTCTTCCCTTATGATTACGATAACGGTTCCGGCCGGTCCCACATTCTTCTGTGCCCCGGCAAAGATCAGGCCGTACTTAGCCACATCAACCGGTTCGGACAGGAAACAGGATGACTGGTCGGCCACCAGAAGTTTACCCTTGGTGTTGGGAAGGGTCCAGAACTTGGTTCCATAGATGGTGTTGTTCTCGCAGATGTATACATAATCGGCGTCCTCTGATACGTCCAGGTCGGAACAGTCCGGAATGTAGCTGAAGGTCTTATCCGCGCTGGAAGCAATGGCATTGGCCCTGCCGTACATCTGTCCTTCCTGATACGCCTTCTTGGCCCACTGCCCGGTCACGATGTAATCCGCCACCTTGTTCTTCATCAGGTTCATGGGCACCATGGCAAACTGCTGGGATGCGCCTCCCTGAAGGAACAGCACTTTGTAATTGTCCGGAATATGTAAGAGATCCCGCAGATCTGATTCAGCATCTTTAATGATGGCGTCATAGGCCCGAGATCGATGGCTCATCTCCATCACTGACATTCCTGTCCCCTTGTAATCCAGCATCTCTGCTGCGGCTTCCTTCAGGACGTCCTCCGGCAATACGGCCGGTCCTGCTGAGAAATTGTAAACTCTGCTCATCTTGTTCTCCTCCTTAAATGGTTGTGGCTGCTGCACATTTCCTCTTTTATATATATACACAGATGACTTCCACCTATGCAGCCCTTGGGGGAATATGTCCGGAATTCCATTCCGCGACACGCCCCGGGCCAGCATAAGAGGAAGCCGTCTGAACGTATACACCATCGTACATCCGTCCCATTACTTCCGTGCACTTTACCAAGGTAATCTGATAACGTTCCCGAAGTATTAAAGACTACTATACACTGTTTTTAATTAATTTTCAAGTCTGTATCGTCAAAAGCATCTGCGATTGGCGCTCCCGGCGATACCATTGGGAATACCTTGTCATCACAGCTGATCTGGCAGTCAATGACAACAGGCACATTAAGGGAAATGGCCTCCCTGAGGGTCGGCTCCAGTTCCTCCTTCTGTGTTACCCTGTACGCCTTTGCCCCCATGGCTTCTGCAAGCTTCACAAAATCCACGGAATCATTGAGTATGGTCTGTGAGTAGCGTTTGCCGTAGAAGAGGGTCTGCCACTGGCGCACCATGCCCAGCACATGGTTGTTCACAATCAGTTCCACCACAGGGATATTATAGCGGGTGGCCGTGGCTATCTCATTCATGTTCATGCGGAAACAGCCGTCCCCTGCAATATTGATGACCGTCTTATCCCTGCATCCCATCTTGGCTCCGATGGCAGCCCCCAGGCCGTAGCCCATGGTACCCAGGCCGCCGGAGGTAAGGAGGGTCCTTGGCTGGCGGTAATTGTAATACTGGGCGGCCCACATCTGGTGCTGTCCCACCTCAGTGACAATGACCGCATCGCCCTGGGTCACCTCATTGACCGTCTGTATGATGAACGGTCCGGTGAGCATGTTCTTGTCATAGCGCAGGGGATACATATCCTTCATGCGCTCGATATGGGCAATCCACTCGTCATGGTTAATGGGGTCAAGGCGGGCATTGAGCTTGCGCAGGATGACCTTCACGTCGCCGATGATGCTGGCATCCACCTTGATGTTCTTATTGATCTCAGCCGGGTCAATATCCAGCTGGAGTATCTTTGCGTTTTTGGCAAACTTGGATGCATTGCCGGTCACCCGGTCGCTGAACCTGGCGCCGACCACGATCAGAAGGTCTGCCTCCGTGATGCCGAAGTTGGATGTCTTGGTGCCGTGCATGCCCACCATCCCGGTATACAGCTCATCGCATCCGTCAAATGCGCCCTTGCCCATCAGGCTGTCCGCCACCGGGGCCTGGATCTTGTGGGCAAATGCCCTCAGTTCCTCAGCCGCATTGGACAGTACGGCGCCGCCGCCCACAAAGATGAACGGCTGCTTGGACTTGCGGATTATCTCGATGGCCCGCTCCATGTCCTCCTCCCGGATGGTATCGCTCTGGCGCACGATTTCCTCCGGCTCTTCCCTCTCATACTCGCAGGGAGCCGCCGTCACATCCTTGGTGATATCCACCAGCACCGGGCCGGGGCGCCCCGTCTGGGCAATGGTAAAGGCCCTGCGGATGACCGTTGCCAGACGGTTCACGTCCTTAACAATGAAATTATATTTGGTAATGGGCATGGTCACGCCCGTAATATCAATCTCCTGGAAGCTGTCCTTGCCCAAAAGGCTGTTGGTCACATTACAGGTAATGGCCACCACCGGAACAGAGTCCATGTAAGCGGTTGCAATACCCGTGACCAGGTTGGTTGCCCCGGGTCCCGAGGTCGCCAGGCACACGCCCACCTTGCCGGTGGCCCTTGCATAGCCGTCCGCCGCATGGGCAGCGCCCTGCTCATGGGATGTAAGGATATGGGTAATCTCATCCTGATGCTGGTACAATGCGTCATATATATTCAGGATGGAACCGCCCGGATAACCGAACACGGTGTCCACTCCCTGTTCCTTCAAACACTCAACTACAATCTCTGCCCCCGTCAATTTACTCATAATTACCGCACTCCTTTTCTCGTTATCTGTTCCGTGCCCTATTTAACCTGCAGCACAGCGCCCCTGTCAGCCGATGTCACAAGGGATGCGTACCTTGCCAGGTAGCCCGTTGTCACCTGAGGTGTCCTTGGCTGCCACTTTGCCTTTCTCGCAGCCATCTCTTCATCCGGAACCAGGACATTCATCTGATGGTTGTCAATATCAATGGAAATGATGTCGCCTTCCTCCACAAGGGCAATGGGTCCGCCCACAGCCGCCTCAGGAGAAGTATGGCCGATGGATGCCCCCCTGGATGCGCCTGAGAAACGTCCGTCCGTAATCAAGGCCACGGATGAGCCAAGTCCCATGCCCGCAATGGCGGAAGTGGGATTGAGCATCTCCCTCATGCCCGGGCCGCCCTTTGGTCCCTCGTAACGGATGACCACCACGTCCCCCGCCTTGATCTTGCCGCCCTTGATGGCGTCAATGGCGTCCTCCTCGCAGTCAAACACCCTTGCAGGCCCTTCATGCTTCAGCATCTCAGGGGCCACTGCGGAACGTTTCACAACCGCGGAATCCGGAGCCAGGTTGCCTCTTAGGATGGCGATACCGCCGGTCTCACTGTATGGGTCCTCCACCGGACGGATGACATCCGGGTTCTTGTTGACACAGCCCTTTATGTTCTCGCCCACGGTCTTACCCGTGACGGTCATGCAGTCCAGGTTAAGAAGGCCCTTCTTGCTGATCTCATTCATGACAGCGTAGATGCCGCCGGCTTCATTCAAATCTTCTATATAAGTAGGTCCTGCCGGCGCCAGATGGCACAGGTTCGGTGTCTTTGCACTGATTTCATTGGCAATGTCCACGTTCAGCTCAACCCCTGCCTCATGGGCAATGGCCGGAAGATGGAGCATGCTGTTGGTGGAGCAGCCCAGGGCCATATCCATGGTCAGGGCGTTCATGAACGCTTCCCTGGTCATGATGTCCTTTGGACGGATATCCTGCCGGTACATCTCCATCACCTGCATCCCTGCATGCTTTGCCAGCTTGATGCGCTCGGAATATACGGCGGGAATGGTCCCGTTGCCCTTCAGTCCCATGCCCAGCACCTCTGTCAGGCAGTTCATGCTGTTGGCAGTGTACATGCCGGAACAGGAGCCGCAGGTAGGACATGCCTTGTTCTCAAATTCCCTTACGTCCTCCTCCGACATATTGCCCGCGGCGTATGCGCCCACAGCCTCGAACATGCTGGAAAGGCTGGTCTTGTGGCCCTTAACATGGCCTGCCAGCATGGGGCCGCCGCTGACAAATACGGTAGGCACATTAATCCTGGCCGCCGCCATCAGAAGGCCGGGGACATTCTTATCGCAGTTGGGGACCATGACCAGGGCGTCAAACTGATGGGCCAGGGCCATGCACTCGGTGGAATCCGCAATCAGGTCCCTGGTCACCAGGGAATACTTCATTCCGATGTGGCCCATGGCAATGCCGTCGCACACCGCAATGGCCGGGAACACCACCGGGGTACCGCCTGCCATGGCAACACCCAGCTTCACTGCCTCAACGATCTTATCCAGGTTCATATGGCCGGGAACAATCTCATTATAGGAACTTACAATGCCCACCATGGGCTTCTTCATCTCTTCTTCCGTCATACCAAGGGCGTTGAACAGGGACCTGTGGGGCGCCTGCTGCATACCTGTCTTCACTGCATCACTTTTCATGTTGTATCCCCTTTCACTTATCTGGTTCTATCTTATGCGTCATCCTCACCGTCTACCGGATACGCTCCGCAATCAAATCCCCCATGGCCGTGGTTCCCACCTGGGTGCATCCCTCCGACATGATATCCCCTGTCCTGTACCCGTCCGTGAGCACGGACTGCACGGCTGCCTCAATGGCGTCCGCTTCCTTATCCAGGTCAAAGGAATATCTTAAAAGCATGGCCGCCGACAGTATGGTTGCCAGCGGATTGGCAATATCCTTACCCGCAATATCCGGGGCCGATCCATGGCTTGGCTCGTAAAGGCCGAACCTGCTCTCATTCATGCTGGCGCTGGACAGCATTCCGATGGATCCGGTAATCATACTGGCCTCATCCGAAAGGATATCGCCGAACATGTTCTCCGTAAGGATTACGTCAAACTGGCCCGGGTTCATGACCAGCTGCATGGCGCAGTTGTCAACCAGCATATGGGAAAGCTCCACTTCCGGGTAATCCTTTGCAACCTCTTCCACCACCTTGCGCCATAACCGGGAGGAATCCAGCACATTGGCCTTATCCACGCTGGTTACCTTCTTCCTGCGCTTCATGGCAATGTCAAATGCCTTGACGGCAATACGCCTGATTTCCTTTTCATTGTATGTAAGGGTGTCCGTTGCCGTCATCAGGCCGTCCACCTCTTTGGTCCACCTGTCACCAAAATAAAGGCCGCCTGTCAGCTCCCTCATGATGACCATGTCAAACCCGTTGCCGATGATTTCCTTCTTAAGGGGGCAGGCCTCCGCCAGTTCCTTATAGAGGTAAGCAGGACGGATGTTGGCAAACAGCCCCAGTCCCTTGCGGATGGCCAGAAGACCTGCCTCGGGCCTCAGATCAGGCGCCACGTCATACCATCTGGAGTTGCCCACATCGCCACCCACCGCGCCTAACAGCACCGCGTCGCTCTTTCTTGCCGTCTCCAGGGCCTCCTCTGTCAGCGGGACCCCATAGGCATCGATGGAACAGCCGCCCATCAGGATCTCTGTATAGTCAAAGGTGTGTCCGTAGACCGCTCCCACCTTATCCATGACCTTTTTTGCTTCCCTTACAATCTCCGGTCCGATTCCGTCACCTGGAATCACAGTAACATTATAATCCATCTTGCATATCTCCCCTGTCTTCTATTCTCTCTGGTTATGGTTATCCAGAATAATACGATTTCTTACAATCATATATCATTTAAAGTCTTATTTCAACCTTTCACGATTATTTTCCCCATAGTCAAATATACAAGTTTGGAATTATTGACATGAACAAAAGTTATGGCTCCCCCTCTTTTTCCTCTAACTGATACAGGATTTCCCAGTACCTGTCCTGCATTTCCTGGTACTTTTCCAGAAGCGGGCCTGTCTTTTCCCGAACCGAATCCATGATCTCATCATAGCGTTCCACCAGCAGTCCCACAATCCCGCTGTCCAACAGTCCCTGCTCCGCCATGCCGGTCAGGACGCCCAGGGTCCTGTTCTTGGAATAAGCCCCTTTGTAACTCCTGGTGCCTGTAAGGGCGCTGACAATATCTGCAATGGCCACGATCCTCTGCGGCACATTCAGGTCCGCTGCCCGGAGTCCCCTGGGGTAACCGGATCCATCCAGCTTCTCATGGTGGCGCAATGCGATGTTCTTCACCGCGTCCGAAACACTGTCCCCCAGGATATACTCTGTCAGGTTCACATGGTTCCTCATCACGTTCATGGCCTGGGGGCTCAGCTTCCCAGGGTATTCCAGGATTTCAACCGGTATGCCGATTTTCCCCAGGTCATGCAACATGGCCCCGCACATGACGTCATTTACCGCATGCTTCTGTCCGCACAGCAGGATGGCCAGCTCGGAACTGATGACCGAGGTGGTTATGGTATGGGTAACCGTGTGGGGGCTTCTGAAATCAATGGCGTATATCAGCATCTGGAGGATGGACTCCTTCTCCTCCTCTGTAAACGGGACTGTTTCCATTATCCGGTCAAACTGGGGGGAAATCCCTATGTAATCGCAGGAAGGCGGGACCAGGGGCGTATCCAGCAGCAGGTCGATGACCTCTGAGGAGAACTTCCTGTCCCTCTCCCGCTCCAGGTAAGTGAGGAAGGGTTCCCTGCCCATGCGGTTCTTAGGATTCTCAAAGTAAATATCCAGGCGGTCCGCCAGCTGCAGCATCTGGGCCGCCTTCTTAACCGGTTCAGACACATCGTCCATGTTCTCCAGCTGTTTCCAGGAAGAGTGGTGGAACAGGACCACCTTGGACAGTTCCTTAAACAGTGAAAAATAATCCAGGAACAGATAGCCGTAAATGGAATGGTTCCAGACATGTTTTGTCTCAAACTCCACCATATGGTCAATTTCGTCTGTCTTGTACGCCCCGATGTCGTGAAGCACGGCCAGGGTGAGGAGGTTCCTCATCTGTACAGGGGTATATCCCCCCTCCGCCTTCATCATCTGGAACATGATATTGGCAACCCGCTCCCCATGGCCCATGAGCCTGGGATCCACCAGATTGAACGCGCGCTTGGCAATACTTATAATGTCCTTGTTGCTTACCGGAAGAATGTAATCGTACATGGACTTCCCTCTTTCCGGCTGTACCAGAACCCGGTTGCTGGCAGCCTGTTTTTTCATTTCCCTCCCTGTATTCTTACATAAAAGCAGGTATAAATCAACTAATATCGGAAAATATGACCAGTTTTCCCCCATATGGAAAATGCTGCAGAAGATGGAATCCATCCCTGCAGCATCCTGTCTGTCGCATATTCATTCATAAGGCCTGTCCTTACCGTGTCCTGAATGCCCCGTCACCGCCGGCCCATCCTGGCCCTGTCTTCACCAGCCCGGCGCTACTGGATTATCTTAGCCCCGTCCTCACCAACCCAGTAATTGTCCGGCGTCATGCAGTTGACCTGCATATCCCCGTTCTCAGAACAGTAATACTCCTTGCCCTCCCACTGGATCCAGCCGGTCTGCATATAGCCCTGGGCATCAAAGAAATACCACTTGTCCCCAACCTGCTTCCAGGCATTGGCGGGATAGGTCCCGTCGCCGTTATCATACCACCATCTGCCGTTTTCCGGTGACTGGGCCCAGGCGCCGCTTCCTCCGGTGGGGTTATCCCTGAACTCCGCCGCCTTGTCCCCGGTTATATAGACACTGGCGGATTCAACCCATTCCCCTCTTTCACCATCCTCAAACCGGCTTACCGGGCGTACCTTTACGGTATAGGAGGTATCCCCCTTCGTCATCCGGTCGCGGCAGTTGCAGCTGTTGGTGTCCACCACCATGGAGGAACCCACGGCCTTGTCATCCCGGTAAATCCTCACTTCATAGCTTCCCGCAGCGCTGATGGCGTCCCAGGAGGCGATGCCGTTATCTGAAAGCTTCAGGTTCTCCACATCGCGGATTGCGGTCTGAAGGGACGGAAGCTCCACATCCATAAGCAGGGTGGAACTGGAATCCTGGCGGGTGGCCTTGATGAACGTGGCTCCCCCTTTTAAGGTAATCTTGTCCTTTGGAAGGGACTGGAAATAATAATCATCCTCCGCGGTCAGTGTGATCTGGATCCTGGGCACCGAATCATCCCGCCACTCAAAATCGTCATTCAATATGTCATATCCGTCCACGGAATACTTGTTGCTGTTGCTCTCAATCTCGATTTCCTCCTGGCCGAAATCCGTCTCCGGCTGGATGTTGGCTTTAATGGTCAGGGAGATGGACTTAATCGCCTTACGGCTGGCAGCATAGGACGGCACGGCCATGGATGCGGCCATCACGCCTGCCAGCAGTCCAAGGACCACCCTTTTCTTCATACGAAACATGATACTCCTCCTTTACAAACTCAGTCATACCCTTACTTTATCCAGATTCACATGGTATGTCAATAAAGATTTCCTTACAATTCCCATATGGTAAAAAGCCCTACTGCACCTCCCTGATAAGGCAATACTGCTTTAATGGGAAATGCTTCTGGACCACACCAAAGACCTTGAACCCAAAATGCTCATAAAGGGGCACATTGTCCGGGTTATGGGTTTCCAGGGATATCATCAGGCCGTGGTTTTTGGCATACCGGATCACCTCCTCAAGAAGCATGGCCCCCAGCCCGTGGTGCTGCATGCTGGGGCGCACCGCCAGATAGATGATATGCAGCCGGTTCTCCTGGTGCAGCTGGGCCGTCCACCTGGAATTCAGGTAATCCCTTCCCTGCACGAAATTCCACAGCGTCTTAAGGCTTGGGTCCTCCTTGATCAGGTACTCGTCCGTGCGGATACGCGCCCATGCCTCCGTGAGATAATATGTAAACGGATTATACGGTTCCGATTCATCCGAAACCACCAGCAGGGCATTCATATCCGGGCTGTCCGAATAGATCTCACATGTTTCAAAGAATTCCGTCAGGTCACATTCGAACAGCTCCGGCATCAGCCGTGTCCTTGTCTCCTGGTCCGGTATCAGCCTGCAGTACAGCGGGTCGCTTAAAAAGCATTGTGTCAGCAATTCCTCCAGTTTAGGGAAATCTTCCTTCCCAACCCTGTAAAGCTTCTGGCTTTCCATAATAAAATCCTACCTCTTTTCCTCTCTTCGTATCATCCGGCCTGTCATGCCAGATCCATGCAGCCCATAAGCGCCTGGGCCATTTTTTCCACACAGGCCGTCATATATTTAATATCATCCCTGTAGCACAGCGCCTGCCGCCCCGCCACCTGCTTGAGGGTCTGCATTTCCCCCTCAAGGTCCGGCGCTCCTTCGCAGCTTTTTGCCTTAAGCCCTGTGACAAGTCCAAACAGGTTCTCATGGTGGACAATCCTGCCAGCCCCCCATTTGAGCCGGCCGGCGGGCTGGTCCAGCACATATTCCGTAAAGTAGCAGAACACCTCCCTGTCAAACAGGAACGCGTACCTGTTATTATCAATCCCATACACCGCTTCCAGCGCTCCCCGCACATCCCCTGTCCCAAGACAGTCCATTGCCCTTGAGACAGCCTTCAGGTTGTTCTGGACCGCTTCCTGGGGGAACAGCACCTCATCATGCCAGTTCAGGCGGACAAAATAGTCCTGTTCCTTCCTGAACGCCCCCAGAAGCGCCCTGTTAAGTTCCCGGCAGGAGGCGGCAAGGCGCCCGGCTTCCTCCTCCCTGCCGGACCTGAGCATTTCCCTGTAACAGCGGTTCTTATCCTTAATGATATCATACAGTCTCCCGCCAAGTGCGGCGGCCCGGTCAATGGCGGCAAAGAGTGTCTTCCGGTCCGCGCCTGTCCTTTCGCACGTTCCAGGGTCCACGCTCTCCTTAACCGCTTCAAACAGGCGTCTGAAATCCAGAGGGACCACCGCCGTCCGGTCCAGGGCAAGGACCAGCCTCCCATACAGTTCATGGTGGAACCGGTACACGGGTTCCTGGTAAAAATTCTCATTGTCATACTGGGAATGATAATGGGTTTCCATGAATTCCCCTGCGCTGAAGTCATTGACCATGGAAGGGATTCCCGCAATGGCCATGGAAAAATCGTCGGACCAGGTCTGGATCGGATACACCACCTCCACCCCGTCCGGGTAGGCCTGCCCGTCCGCCTTTATCCCGCAGAGGAACTCCTCCAGGAAATCCACGTATTCATAGGTGCAGCGCACCCCATCCTTCCTGCCGTGGGCATGGGCCGGCAGTTCAAAGTTCAAATCCGCGATTACCTGGCCCTGCCAGCTGGGACAGGCCGTAAACACCTGCTCATAAGCCCCGGTGGACCAGTCATACTTGGATCCGGCCACGCCCCACTCTTCCGCGGCCATGGCACAGAAAACCAATGTCTTCCCCGGCCTGTAGCCGATGGCAAGAATGGCCCTTGCAATCCCAAGCATCATGGCCACGGCCGCGTTATCGTCCTGGAACCCGCTGAAGTAGGAGTCATAATGGGCGGACAGAAGTATCTTCCCATCTTCCTCCTGGCCGGGTATGCATCCCACGATATTATAATCCCCACGCCCACGTGTTACCGTGGAGCACGCATCGAACATCACCCGGGCTTCATTATCAATCATGGAGGCCCGGATGATATCCGCATCTGCCCTGGAGATGGAAAATGCAGCCGCATCCTCAGGCCCCGCGATGTCCTGGGCATTGAGGGCCGTGTCATGGATTTCCCCATACCCCTGTTCCTGGACCGCCACCAGGGCCGCAGCCCCCTTAATATGGGCCTGGTACACAGGGAAATTAATCCACCACCCGTCCCTCTGGTTGATATCTATCAGCACCAGCTTCCCTTCCACATCCACGTTCCGGTAGGACTCCGCCGTTCCCTTACCCAGATAGACCATGGAAAATGCCTCAAAACCATGGGTATGGAAATCAGTCTGGTAGGCCCCCAGCTGAAACTCATGCTCCTGCCCCTGTCCGTCCGTGAAACGCATCACGGCCTTCTCAAATTCCCAGCCGTCCACCCGGATCCTGTCCTTATGCACATCCCGCAGTCCCAGGGCCTGCATTTCCCGTAAAAGCATTTCCCCGGTTTCCCACTCCGCCCTGGAACCCGCGGTCCGGTAGCCCAGCACGGCATTGGTCTTAAATGCCTCCATCCGTCTGGCCAGCCCGTAGGAATAATCCGTGTCCACGGCCAGGGCCAGGGCTTCTTCCCATTCCTCCAATGTCCTCACGTTCCATCACCTCTAAGTCAAATCATGAACATACTGCTGGGCAGACCTGATATCCTTCCTCCTCCAGGGCCTTGAGGGCCTGGTCAAATTGAGCGCCTTTGGTCAGGACATAATCCGTGTTGTAGGTTGACACCACAAAAATGCCGATTTCCTGCCTGGCAAGTATGTCCGATATCCTGGCAAGTATGCCAATCAGGGAGAAATCCAGTTCCCCCTGAATCCGGAACGCCTTAAAGCCATCCTCCCTGGAAACCGTAGTCTGGGGAACGTCCCCTGTCCTGCATACCAGCGACAGCTCCTCATCTGTCTTCCCGATGAAATAAAAATCCCGGTCCAGGTTTACCTGGGATAAATCCTCAACCTTGCACACTGAAAAATCCCCGTCAATCACTTTTAATTCCATTTATGATCCTCTCCATTCCATATGTCTGATTCCCGGCACGGTGCTTCTTCCCATCACGCATCCAGGGCACCCCCCGGCAGTTCCATCTCATCCCGCATTCCCACGAACCCGTACTTTTCATACAACGGCCTGCCCATACTGGTGGCTTCCAGCGTAATGAATGGGATACCGGCCCGCCTGGCCTCCTTCACTAACAGATCCAGCGTATGATACGCGATCCCCTGCCTCCGGTAATCCGGATGGGTATACATGTTCATGATGTACGCCTTCCAGCCCGTGGGATTATGGCAGGTGGGCATGACCCGGTAGAAGCTGACACCTCCCGCCCCTGCAAACCGGTCCCCGTCAAAGACCAGATAGGCCGTGTGGGTGCCGTCCCTAAGGGCCTGCGCATAATAGTCATACGATTCCTGCCTGACCTTTGACATATCAACTGTCTCATCCAGATGGTTGGCCGCCCTCAGCACCTGAATCCTCGTCTCAGTCAGCATGTCCAGGTCCCGGATGCCTGCCTTTCTATATAATAGGTCCATTGATGATTCCCTCCTGTGCGCCCGATATTGTCATCCCCTATTATACCTGATAGCCGGACGAATGCATAGTATTGGCTGCATCTTACAGGACAAAAAAACACCCAGCCGCCTGCGCGCTGGATGAAATCATCGTATCCTCCTATGTTTCCCACCTTTATAATACCACAAAAACAGCCGATATACAAGACTTGTAATGACATCGCGGCAGCCGTATAATGAGTTTCCACTATAAGGAGGAGGCGTATATGCAAGAGAACAGAACCATCTACGAAATACTGCTTCAGGAAAAGGAGAAGCAGGAACTGGCAGACCTTGTTTCATTCAATCAGAAGACGGAATCCTTCGGGCTGTCCCTGTCGCAAGAAGAGGCCCGCGAACTGGCTGCATGCAGGAACGAAAGCCTTAGGAAATGGCGGCGCGTGGAATTTGGGAAGAGCATCCTCACATCCCTCATCTGGACTTTCTGCGATTCCCCATATCTGAATCAGGACAACTATGCCGAAACGCTCCAACAGCTTCAGGATATCTTCTATGAATTTAAAAATGAGACCTCGGACCGGATGACGGACCAGGAACTCCTGAATTTCATGCGGGAACAGTTTGACGGCGTGTGCTTTGGCGATGTCAGCTACCTGGAGGAAACATGCCTTAGCCGTCTGGCCGCCGGGATAAGGGCCGGATACACCGGCTTCCATGGCACGGACGGACGCGGTTCCTATCATGGCTTCAACCAGGAAACGCGCTGGGATGCAGACTTATATATGGAAGCGCTGAAAGACCTGTGCTGGCGGTAACCCGGGGAATCATTGCATTTCCCACGACCTGACAAAAAGGAGGAATACAATTGAATTATCAGATTGAACAGCTTCTGCCCCTGGCCGCCGAACTGGCTGACCGCTACACGTCTAAGGAAAGCAGTTCCGTGACCTACGAAACAGCAGGCGCCCTGATGGAAGCCGTGCTGTACTGCATGAAAGAATGCGGGAACGAGGGAAATGCAGTCATAAGCCCGGGCCATATGCCCGGGGCACGGGAGATTTACCGGCGGGGCGCCGGACTGGTCATGGAAAAGGCGCGCAGGGCCAGGGTTCTCTATGATGCCATCATCCAGGATTTTGAGGACTATGGGTGTATGAATTACCGGGACACCATCCAAAAAGGCATGCCGGAATTCTTCCTGCATTATGACCCGGTCTTTGCTCCCGGCAGACATATACTGAGCCTGGACTATCCCCTGCTGTGCGGCAATCCTCCCTTATGCGGGGTTGACCTGATCTTCGGGTACCTGAAGGGGATATGGACCGAGATGCAGTTCCTGAACCGCTTCCATCCCGATGCGGTCCGCCGGATCCTCAGCCAGATATCGCCGGAATATAAGGAGCTGTACCTGGATAACCTGTGCAGCCCCGTGCTTCTCCATGTGGTGGGATGCGTGCTTTCCAAACAGGCCCCGGATGACCCGGTGCCGGTACAGCCCCACCCCGGCAGGATCCGCGCAAGGTTCAGCCGTGCGGGCATGGACGGAATCACTGCCTGTGTCACCTCTGCAATCCACGAGGCTGCCGGGTATGGGACTGCGGGACATATGGCCGCGGACCGGCCGCCCTTCGCCTATTTTGAAAAAGCCGCCCCGGGCTACGCTGCCCGGATAAAAAACGGAATTGACAACAATTGCCTGGACGCGGTATTTTTCATGGACATGCCTTCCTCCGGTCCAGAAGCTCCGTAAATGTCCCGATTGAGGTATTCGCCACCAGCTCCAAGGGAAAATCCACCTCCCGAAGCACCTCTGCCGCCTGGTCAAATACGCCAACAGCCCCGGCGTAATGGGCATCCGTGCCAAGGGTGACATGAACCTCATACTGTCTGCACAGCTCCAGCATGGCCTTCATGTTCTCCCTGGTATTAAGGCGGTAAAATGCAGTTTTTACAGATGAATTGTTGATTTCCAGCAGGACCTTCTGCTCCTTTGCTTTTTTCACCAGGCGTTCAAAGTCCACCGGGATATAACCGTCCTCCGGGTGACCGATGATATTGACATAAGGGTTTTCCATTGCCTTTAGATAAGCCTGGGTATTCTCCTCCATGGTCCCGGCATTGGTACAGGCCGTATGGAAACTGGCAATGCATATATCCTGACGTTTCAGGATATCCTCATCCAGATCCACATTCCCCTCAAAGTCAAGTATGTTAAGCTCCACTCCATAAAGCATGCGTACCCCATGCATTTCCTTTGGAAGCACATGATAGTTCATAAAATGCAGCCTGTCGCTGGAGTCGGCCAGGGCAGGCCCATGGTCCGTGATTGCCAGCAGTAAAAGCCCCCTGTCCCCGGCGGCCTTTGCCATTTCCGCTACCGTGGAATAGGCGTGGGCGCTGGCAATGGTATGCGTATGTGTATCTAAAACAAATTCCATTTCCTTACCTCCTAAAATAAAACCGCACCCTTACGTCCCTAAAACGTCAGGGTGCCCAGGATACGGCCATTGGCAAAGGTTTCGCTTCTGCACATCCTGACCATCCCATCTTCCATCCTGTAAACATTAAAACCATACTTTTCCTGGAAACGCACCTGTCCCCCGCCCATGTCATCCCCGCAAAAGGACAGGCTGTCCGCTACATGGCAGGGACGCCCCGCCGCCTGGCCCGCATGATGATGGTGGGTGTGGCCGCAGAGGATCAAGCAGACCCCGCTGTTCCCAATCAGCGACAACAGCTTCCCGCTTTCAGGCAGGGGCGGGATCTGTCCCTGTTCAGGCAGCAGATGATGATGGGTCACCAGTATGGACGGATTCCTGCCCACTGCATCCAAAGCCCGCTCAAGCCACGCCGCCTGCCTGTCATCCATATGGCCGTCCGGCACTCCCTGGACCGAGGTGTCAAAGGCAATCACGGCCGTGCCGCCCACCCAACGGATTGTATTGTATGGGGCAGAACCCATTTCCTCCAGCCAGCCTTCCCGGAAACTCCTTTTATTATCGTGGTTCCCCAGTGTCACCACCAGGGGGATATCCCCTACCCTTTCCCGTATATGATGTTTCAGGCACCGGTAATCCTGCGCCGTCCCATCCTCAGTCAAATCCCCGGTGATGACCACAAGGTCGATTGTTTTCCAGTCCCTGGCCGCCCTGTCCAGACAGTCATCCAGAAAAACCAGGGGATTCTGCATGGCGGACAGCATGGCCTGATATCCGTCCGGCCCGGCCAACCGGCCCCCACTTTCATGTTGCTTATCTTCACCGTCCGCCCGGCCCCGGTCCGCCTCTTTCCGGCGGCCCAATTCCCTCCGGTAATGGATGTCCGACAGATGTAAAATGTACATTTCCTATAACCTTCCTTTTATTTCAGCTTCTTGCGGATAAATCCGGCCAGGCTGTCAATGGCAAACACTGCCACAACCACGCCTATAAGTATGACACTCACCTTATCCCAGTTCCTGGCCTGGATGGCAAATACCAGCGGCGCCCCGATGCCTCCCGCCCCCACCAGTCCCAGGGTGGAAGCGCTTCTCACCGCAATCTCAAAATGGTTCAGGGAAAGGGAGCTGTATATGGGCATCAGCTGCGGTATCCTTGCAAAGAACATGGTCTGCCAGAATCCGGCGCCCACAGCGGTCATGGCTTCCACCGGGCTTTCCTCCATGGCCTCCATCTCCTCCGTGTACAGCTTGCCCAGCATCCCAATCTGATGGACGCCAATGGCCAGCACGCCTGCAAACGGCCCCGGTCCCACCATCTTCACAAAGATGATGGCATAGACCAGTTCAGGAAATGCCCTCAGCACATTGCAGACAGACTTTCCCGCCTTGGATACCCACGGGCAGGAGCGCCATAAATTGGCGGAGCTTAAAAGCGTGATAGGCAGGGCCAGGACCGTTGCGATGGCCGTGCCTAAAAAGGCAATTCCCAGTGTCAGCAGCAGGAGGCTTAATAAATCCTCCCCGCTTCCGTCATAAACATATGCCCAGGCCGGTCTTGCCAGCCCCCGGAACACATCCCCTGCCATGGAAGGGGAGAAATACGCCAGGCCCGAATAATCAATGCCAGCCGCAGAATAAACCAGGACTGCCAGCACCACCGCGGCAATCATCCACTGTTTCCTTGTCCTCTTATCTGTCATCATGCCAGCCTCCTTCTGATTGCTTCACTGAGGCCGTCCACTGCCGCCACCACCACAAGGATCAGGAGAATGATGATGGACACCCGGTCATACTGGAGCAGGGCCAGGGATGAATTGAGGATGATCCCGATTCCTCCGGCCCCCACATAGCCCAGCACCGCGGAGGCCCGCACATTCACTTCCAGGGCATAAAAGGTATAGCCCGCCACCTGGCTCATGATCTGGGGCGCCACGGACCAGAACGCAACCTGCACCTTATTGGCGCCCACGGAAACCGCCGCCTCAACAGGCCCCTCGTCAATGGCTTCAATGGCCTCATACACCAGCTGTGACACCAGGCCGAAGGTGAACACGGCAATGGTCATGACACCGGTAAATTCCCCGATTCCCACAATGGCAACCATCAGCGCCGCCAGCAGCAGGTTGGGTATGGTGCGCACGATATCCAGGAAAAACCGGATGGCTGAGGTGACCACGCGGTTTCCTGTCACCACCGTGGTTCCCAGGAATGCCACCGGCACCGCAAACAGCACCCCAAGGGCTGTCCCCACCACCGACATCTGAAGGGTGGAAATCATAGGGCCTATAAGTCTGGGAATATATGTAAAATCCGGTCTCAGGAAACGCGACAGGAATCCCGACATCTGCTCCAGGTTCCCAAACACGTCCAGGATATCCGCTTCCGTAACAGCCGCGCTTGCAGCAACGCACAGACCGATGACAAGCGCGATGAACAGATGCTTATACCAGTTAAAATGAATGGTATCTTTAAGCTTCATCGCCAGCCCCTTCCTTTTCTTTTCCGATATCCCTGCCGTAAATCCGCTTCAGTTCCCCTGCCGTCAGCTCCTCCGGCGTCCCGTCAAAAATCACCCGTCCGCCCTGAAAGCCCAGTATCCTCCCTGCAAACTCCTTTGCCAGTTCCACGGAGTGGATGTTGATGATGACCGTCTTATTCATATTCCGGTTAATCTGCCTCAGGTCTTCCAGGATCTTCCTGGTGGTCACCGGGTCCAGGGATGCCACCGGCTCGTCGGCAAGGATGATATCCGCCTGCTGGACCAGGGTCCTGGCAATGGATACCCGCTGCTGCTGTCCGCCGGAAAGCTCATCGCTTCTGGAGTGGAGCTTGTCCAACAGCCCCACCTTTTCCAAAGCCTCGCTGGCCAGCCTATAATCTTCCTTGGAAAATATCCCCAGGATGCTTTTCCAGGTGGGGTAATATCCCAGGCGGCCTGAAAGGACATTCTTCTGCACCGTGCTCCGTTTGACCAGGTTAAATGTCTGGGATATCATTCCGATATGGCGGCGGATGACCCTGAGCTGCTTCTTACCGGCACCGGTCACCGAAACACCATTAATACGGATATCCCCTTCCGTGATATCGTGGAGACGGTTGATGGCCCGCAAGAAGGTGCTCTTACCTGCACCGCTGAGGCCGATGACAGCCACAAACTCGCCGTCCCCAATGGTTAAGTCCACCTGGTCCAATCCCTTTACCCCATTGCCGTAAGTCTTGGATACATGCTCAAATGTAATCATGACGCGTCCCTTTCCAGCCAATCCTACTCAGCTGCCTTTGCCGTATAGTCCTTTACCGTATCGTAAACGGAATCATCCGCTTCCTCATACCCCTTGTGGTTCCACAAAGACATGGCCTCCTGGCCCGCCTCATCATCCTTCATGTTCAGGAACACTTCCTTGACCTTTGCCTTTAACTCCGGCTCCATCCCTGTCCGGACCGCAATGGCGTCATTGGGAATATCCCCCTCCGTGAGGTAGAGCACCCTCAGGTCCTTAAGCAGGTCCTGGTCTGAGAACTTGGACGCAAACACGTTCCTGGCTCCCTCAAATACAAAACATGCATCCTGCTGTCCGCTTAACACGGCCGTCATCTCGCTTGGGATATCGTTGACCGTGGTCAGGGTGCAGTCCTTGGCCGGATCCATACCCAGGTCCTTCATCTCTGCAACCGGATAGATATAGCCGCTGGCTGAATTAGGGCTTAATGTGGCAATCCTTTTACCCTTTAAATCCTCCAGCGTCTGAAGGTCGCTGTCTGCCCTGACAAGCACCTCACCCTTAAATGTGCCGCTGAGCTTCCCCTCCTCAGGAAGACCTGTCTCATGGTTGTAGGCGCCAAGCTGTGAAGTGAGGATTGCCTCTGCCGCCTTCTGGTCCCTTGCCTGCACATATGCGGCAGGAGGCATGATCCCGATATCCACCTTTCCCGAAGCCATGGCTTCCACAATGGTGGAGTAATCCGTTGCCAGCGTCACATTTACCTTACATCCCAGTTTCCCGGACAGGTATTGTGCGAATGGCTTTGCCTTCGCCTCCATGGAACCGTCGTTATTCGTTGGCACGAACTGGACGTTCAGCTCCTTTGCGTCTGCCGACGCCTCCTTTTTACCACATCCCGCCAATGTCAGCAGGCTTAACCCCAGTGCTGCCATACAGACCACAACCTTCTTTTTCATGTCCCTGTTTCTCCTTTCGATGATACCGCTGTTTTCTTTGTCTGTTTAAATGTAGTTCACAGCAAGTATATCAGACTGTCTCAGGAACGCAAAATGACCTATGTCACATTTTGTACAATGTTTACCTGCATTTTACCCCAATTTTCCAAAAAACGCCTTCCCGCTCTTGCGGCAGGCCCCGGCGTTGACTATAATGGGGGAAGCAGGACATGAAACGAAAGGGGGAGGACAGACATGAAACGGGACCACGATGAGAAAAAACTGCATTCCTATATCCGGGACAACCATCTTGAGACATATATGTCTGCCGATATTTTCTCCATCTCGGAGCTGCTCCTGTTTGACAAGAACGAATACCTGGTGGAAGCCGGATACCCGGCCGACTACCTGTGCTTCCTTGTGAACGGCGAGGTCATCATTTCCGCCTGCTCCACCAATGATAAGAGCACCTGTATCAGCTACTGCCACCAGTTCACCATTATCGGCGAGGCAGCATCCCTCTGGCAGATGGCGCCCTGCCGCAGCGTAAGGGCCATGACCCGTTGCACCTGCATCGGCATCAACCTGACAAAGTACCGTCAGCTTCTGCTCAATGACCTGCTGTTCCTCCAGAATATATGCCAGATCCTCACCTGCAAGCTGAACACGGAAAATGAACTTTCCCAGACCCTGTCCGACCCGCTGGAGGTACGGCTCTCCCGCTTTATCCTGGAATACTCCATCGGCCAGATGTTCACCTTCCAGCTGACCAACTGTGCGGATATCCTCAACACCAGCTACCGCCATCTCTTACGGATGTTAAAATGCTTCTGCGCCATGGGGATCTTAAAGAAGGCCAGGAACTGCTATGTCATCATGGACGGGACTCGGCTGGGGGAGATTGCGAACGGGACACTGGTGATAGGTAATCCCCAGCCTTAAAAGGCGGGAATGGATGCCTGTTAAAGCCCATTGATGAAGATGACCTAGTTAAAGCCCTGCGCCCATACCGGAAGGTCTGCTGGTGCATGTAATTCCATAGTTCCTCAATCATCATTGGGTCCTTCCCCAATTCTGGTAATCCTCTCATCTGTATGTACCTTAACCAGAAAGACATCCCAGGTAGGAATATAAGCCCGTCCATCATTCCGTCCTGCAATATAGGGCTATTGGACGGAAGATTCAGCAGGGATGGACGGCGCACAAAACCCTTGACAAACAAAACGTATAGGAACATACTGAATATAATTACTATACAGCAATGCCATTAAACGCATGGGAAATCCACGTTGTGGAGGACGGTTCCCTATAAAACCATGGACAAAAAATAGAAAGAAACGTAAATCAGGAGGTGTCCTTGCGATTCATCCCAATCATAAGCCTAAGTATTCTCATACTGCTTTTAACCGCCTGTTCCGCGGATACGGGTTCCTCCGTAACCCCATCCGCAAGCCTGTCCCAAGACCAGCCCCATCAGGATATACCGGCATCGCCGCTGACAGACAGCGGTTTATCCTTACTGGTCAAGGACTTTACATATACCCCCAAGCCCCAGGCGGATCCTGGGCCAGCTGAAAACTTTTTCGGGTTTCCAATTGAATTAGTCAGTGATTTAAAGGACAGGATGTATCGGGAAGACGCCGATAGCTGCATAAGATATTTAAATCATCTGAATGACAGGGATTACCGTATAACCCATGACGAATTTTTCTCATTGCTTGATATGACGGATGAAACAACAAAATATATGTTCAATGCAGACAGATCCGGATACGTATTCTATGGATGTGATACGGACAATGACGGAATTGATGAGTTGATTGCGTTTGAAAAGGACGGACGGGGGACCAGTTCCTATATTTATATGCTGACCAAGGGCGAGGAGGGTTATGCCTTCCTTAACAGCAATTATCTTGATGACGTCCGCCTTTTTTCGTTATTTCAGTATGAAAATGCATTTTATTATGCTGCAAGCTGTTATGATGATTCCACCGGAACAGTCAATCTGCAGATGTTCATGCTGAACCGCAATTTCTTCAAGCTATCAAATATCGTAGACAGCATATGTTTTAACCGGACATTTGATATATCAGAACCAGACCTCCTTTACTGCAATGAAAATCATCCGGATATACGCCTTGTCCAGGACTATCTTGAAGACATTATATATGACGTCATCTATGCAAACAGGGCAAAAGAAACGTTTCATGGGGATGAATGGGCTTTCCTGAATAAGGAGCGGCCATTCCTGAATGAGAATACGGATGATTGGAATCATGATACGGAAGATCAGGCCATAGACTGGAGCCGCATGTATATTATGGATATAAACAATGACGGGAACGACGAGATATTCACAAAATCCCCTCCAGGTTACCAGCAGCCGTTTGCACATAGGGTCAATTGGTATGGCGGTGATTTCCGGCCATGCCCGGCATCGGTGGAGGAATGGGAGGATGAGGACTATCGGTCCGTTGATATGTGGTTTAAAAACATCAATGGGAAAATAGTCACATTTACTTTGTACCAGGAAATCCAATCCGGCCTGCAGTATCTTATTGATGCCAGAATACAGGAACGTGATGGGCACACCATCCTGATGGATTATATGGTTGTATTGGAACCCACGGATATCCGGGTTACGGAGTTCGGCATTGGTACGGATGTTTCCATCTATAAACCTTTGATATACCAGGATCCGGATCTGGACAAGGCATTTCCTTATAATCTGCCGGATCTGGCTGAAGTATTTTTACTAAAAGTACAGGGACCTTCTGTTACCATTGAAAATAATTGTGATATACCTGATGATTTCACAGAAATCCTGGAGGGTTTACTGACCGATGGCTCCCTGGATGATTTAGACAGTGAGCTGGGAATGGATCCATATCGGATGAATGAGAAGACTTTTCAAAGCAGATATGGAGCATACACCGGATATGCCGAAAGCACACTTGAAAGCGGGACACAGTCTGTGTATCAGATAACCCTTGGCAATACCGATTACTTTCTTTTATTGCAGTATAATGCTGCGGGAAAAGTTGGGGATTTACATATCTATCAAAAGGCAGCAGGCCGGCTGACCTATGTAAGCACCTATCAGCCTACACATCTGTGGGCAAAGGTGATTGAATATTCCGGCAAATTATATATTGCCCAACGGCCGTCGCCGTGGTATGAACACCCCCGCTATCTTGACAGTACACGTATCCATCAGCTGATACCGGAAGGCGGACAGGATATCCTTATCGATGCGGTTCCTGAAACCTTTCAGTGGCAGAAAATATATGATGACCAGGCTTATTACGGACCCGCTGTTACCGGATACCTGGAAGGGATAAAAACGGAATTGATGGACCTGTCATACCTGACCAAAGAGGATGCAATCTATTTGGGCGATGAAACTCCTGAGATTGACCAGGATAAGCTCCTAAGGCTAGGTTCCGTTACATCCCCTTATGACACTTTTTATAAAATTGACTTCAATAATGATCAGAAGGATGAGTATATCTCAAAAGAAAAGTCTTACAACAGTATTTACACCGGCATATATGAATTCACCCATAAGGGGATTGCAGGATTGGGATATGACGGGAAGGCGGGCGGGACTTTGGGACGGCCGGTCCAGCTCTGGTTTAAGGAAATAGAAGGAAAGGTTTTTACATTCCGGCTGTTTTATGATGAGGAATTATACTACTATATATTAAATGTATCCTTGATAGAAGGGACTGGCATCACACAGGTCCAGACTTACATGATTGTACCCAAAGTCGATTATATTGCTTCTTATGGCTGTGGCTGAGAGTCCGGCAGGGAAGAGCATTTGGATCGGCAAACAGGGCAAAGGAGGATGGAATGGATTTAAATTATCAGGAAATTGCGGACAGGGCCGCTGCGCATGCCTTAAAAAGCGGTATCATACTTGATTATTCGGAAAAAAGCATTGTGGAAGTGGAATCTATCTTAGGGGAGTATTATAACCATCTTGCAGAATACGACGGCAGGGAAGGTGCGGATACATTATGGAATATTGCTGTCCACTATGGAATTTACCTGGGTGAAACCATGCTGCGCCTTCGGTTGGGTGAAAAGGGCTTTGCGTGGTACATGGACAACGGAATGCCGGTCCTGAAGAACCGGACAAGCGCTCAGATATCCCCCATTACAAAGGCCCATAAACGGATGTTAAATGGGCCTGAGGACAATGTAAAAAGCTTCTTCGATGTGGCAATCCTGTTGGCAGATGGTAAATTCCCCACCAAACACGGTGTCCACCGCGCCATCAATGTCCAGCTGCCCTCGGGTCAGATCATAGAAAATGTGCCATACCGGGACATCACTCCTTACATCATGATGATTGAGGAGGGCCGGGAGGATTTCCTGATATTGGAGTCCCAGGATGGATTTTTCCAGTTTTACGGGATAGACAACCAGTTTGTCGCAGAGGTACGCGTCAATCTGCCAAACGGCGATTTCCAAACGTATTCCATCATTGATAAGGAAAAAGAACAGCAGATGGAACGGATCCGCCTTTCCACCCCCTATGGGCAGTTTACTCCTACGGAGCGGGAGGTGGTGCCCTTAGGGCTGATCCAAACAGTAGTCAGGGCATACTATGAACATATAAATGCAGAAGACTTCCTTCAATCCATCCCATGTGTTGACACCACCGAGGAAACGAAACGATGTATGGGGCTGATAAAATAATAGATTTGTTCATTTGCATGACAGTCAGACAATTTTAAGGATGCCGCGCTTCGGCAAGGGCATTTTTCGCCAGAATCCGCAGCATCCTTTTTTTAGAAGTGTATCAGCGGACCGTCACCTTAAACCGGCAATCCTCCGCCCCGCCTAATACAGTATGTATTATTTCAACTTGTATATCCTTGTCCGGCAGCAAATCCTGTAAAATATATAAAACGCTGTTCCTTGAGCATTCACAATGAGACACATCCGTTACCTTGCCGGATAGGACCTCATCACAAACGCATTTAGGATATCCTATTTCATAGATATGTCCAGGTTCGATTACTCTTGCAATGAGCATTTCCGTGTTACCATATTTTTTATACTGCTCATCCAGGCTGCATCCGCATTCTTCAAATTGCGCGCGCTGAATGGGCAGAACCGTGTCCTTTACACAATCAATTGCTTTTTTCTTATAGTCCAATATTTACATCTCCTTTACAATACAGATTTACTAAAAATAGGATACACGAAACATTACAAACAATCAATAGATAAATATTAATATACTATTATTTCTATAAATTCCATTTTCTTCCAATATGTCCATTTTTACAGTTTCTACATGTATAAGGAAATCCCAACACGTGGATTTATCTGTTATCCCTCCTCACCCTGCAAGGATTCCCGTATGCAACTGTGTTATCCGGAATATCCTTTGTAACAACGCTGCCTGCCCCAATCACGACATTATTGCCGATTGTCACCCCAGGCATGATGATGGCTCCTCCGCCTATCCACACATTGGCTCCAATCATGACCGGAGCTGTCTGGGTTTTGCAAAATTGAAATGTTCCATCTTCTTTTGGGCGTCCAAACCGCTCTATTGCATTGGTTGGGTGAAACGCAGTATATATTTGAACATTTGGAGCAATTAAGGCATTATCCCCAATGATAATCCTGTTATCATCTAAAAAAGTACAGTTCATATTTACTTCGCAATGATTTCCAAAATAAATATTAAAGCATGTCATATTATTTAGAAAATATTTTTGGGTCTTCATAATCCCGTTTACCTGATTTCCGGACAGTCAAATCTTATTTTGGAAGGGGGCAGTCTATGGTATAATGGACCTATCAAATGAGCATTGAGTGCAGGAGGTTTCAGGAGGTTTTATGAAAAAAACAATTATGATATGCGTGCTGATTGCCGGTATGCTGGCGTCCACCGGATGTTTTGGAAGCCGTGTGAAGGCGCCCAAGGGGGTGTTTGCGCCAGAGGAGGCATTTGCGGAGATTCCCCACAGCAGTTTTGAAGCGGAGTGGCTGGAGGGAGGCATGAAGGATGAGGACGGCCATGTCTATGAGGAGGTCTATGATTTTGTCCTGGTCATGGATAAGGCGGTGATTCCCTACACGGTGTCCGGGAAGCTGATCCAGACCTGCGGATATGACCCCTCTGAAGGCACCTGGAATGTGGAGCGTCGGACAGAGGACGTAACCCAGGAAATGGACCTTACCATGTACCACTGGAAGCTGGAAAATAATCCTGCATACGAATACACGGAGACATTCATCAAAACCGGCCCCAATACCTTTGAGACCGGGGAACCGGATCACCCCACAGGCATACATTTTACAGTAGATGTCCTGTCCGGCGGCACGAATCTGAAGTATGAAAGCGGAAAGACCAACCTGCCGGGCGGACAGTGGACAGCCAGACTCCATCTTGAATCCAACGACAGATCAGGGGTTAACTTCAAGGGTGAGGCGGCTATTGACCTGCTGGGCGGTTCTTACGGCTACAATGATCTGCGGTGGGTGGTGACCATCGATGAACTAAAGCGCGTGGAAAAGGAGCTGAATACCACGGATGAGGAACGGGCCAATGAGCAGCAGGAGGGATTCCGGAAGATATTTCCTGAGGCAGACAGCTTTGATGTCATGGATTTTGACCTTGCGCAGGACTGCAATAAAGAGCTGGCTTCCTCAGACTTCGGTGATGTGGGCGTGGACGCGGCGGCAGCTGCAAAGGACAGGGACGGTGTATTGATGGGTTGGGTGGTCAATGCCCATTCGAAGGACAGCTACATGGGAAATGTGTCTGTCTCCGTGGCGTTTGAGAGAAGCGGCACCATCCGCGGCCTTGAGTTCCTGGAGCTGGAAGATACGCCCGGACTGGGTATGAGGGCCAGGGAGGATGTGTTCAGGGAACAGTTTGAAGGGAAGGGCAGAGAGGCTTTGACTGTGACGGATTCCGGGAATCCCGGGGCTTCGGAGATAGACGCCATCAGCGGGGCAACCATCACGTCCAATGCGGTTACAAACGCAGTCAATGCGGCGATATACTATGTACATCATTATACAGACGCAGGGGAGCAGGCCAATCAGGAAAACCAGGCATACAACCCGGCAGCCAGTCCGGCGAACCGTCTGCCAAAGGAACAGATGGCGTATGATACGGCATATGAGGTGCTGATGTCCATCAGCACTTATGACTACCAGCTGCTGGCAGAATATGCCCACCCGGAAAAGGGAATCATCTTCTCGCCTGACCCTTATGTGGACTATAATGAGGACCCGGTATTTACGCCTGCGCAGATCCGGGAGTTTGATTCCGGCGGCAGCTATCAGTGGGGGTATTTCTGCTCCAGTGAAACGCTGATTAAACAGACGGCAGATGCCTATTTTGATGATTATGTGTATACAAAGGATTATCTGCACTGTGAACAGGTGGGAATCAACCAGGTGTTCCGAACCGGGAACTGCCCTGAAAATGCAGGGGAGCTGTTCCCCGACGGCGTTTTTGTAGAATACCATGATCCGGGAACAGAGGAGTTCGACGGCCTGGACTGGTCCAGTTTGAAAATTGTGATGGAGGAGTATGAGGGAAGTCTCAAGGTGGTGGCAATCGTGAACTCCTGCTATACACTGTGATAATCATTCTGTCCGGGATGCCCGCAAAGCGTATTTACGGTTACCAAAGACCTGTTCTGGAGGCCTTCAACAAATGTGGAGCCTGTTGAAGGCCCGGCTTTTCGCAGGGCCTTCAAGTTCCCTGCTGTCCATTGATACGGTATTGATATTCCGGTATGTTCTCAATACCATTATCTAAAATCTTATTCCCTAAATATCGAAAACTGCCATCCTCTGCGAATCGCACCACAAGCTCGTGGGTTATGACTGCATCATTGTACACCATCATCTCACAAACTGCATCAACCGTTAAAGTAAGCGTGCCATCATCATTTTCTTTGATATCAATTACCTCCGGTAAAGAGGTTCCAAAGAAATTCGGCGCATGATTTAAACAGCCAAGCCGTTCCCAGGCATATGTTTTATTTTCTTCATTGAACACAGCATATTTCTGTATCTGCTCTGCTGTTATTGGAAGATACTCCATAATCAGTTCCTCAAACCTTTCCTTCGGAATCCCGTCCGAATCCCCCTCTGGTTCAAACCGTTCCTGGTATTTCATTCCATACAGATATTCATACAATCCATTATAATCCAGCTCCTCCATATGTTCTTCATCCCAGTTGGAACATAACAGGTTATTCCCTTGATAAGCCAGACCTTTTACGCATTTCCAGGACATTTCACGCAATTCTTCTGTCATTGGCTTTATTCTAAGCAGGCGGCTTCCATCCACCGTTTCCGTAACTTCCGGATACTCCGGCACACATAATTGGTAGCAGAACCATCCTTTGTCAGAGTAACTCCACTCCTTTATCCTGGTATAAGCCACATATGATATCTCTGAAGTACCGTCCATCCCCCATACGGCATTGGCCGATAATTCATACATATCCGTTCCGTCATATCTGTATTTTATTCTTCTGATCCCGCCATCTGAGCGGATTTCATATATTGTCTGTGTACCGTTTTTCCCCTCCATGCATTGCTTCAGGAAATGGTCTGCTTTTTCATGGTTCTCCATGTTGCCATAGATGATTGTGGTCATAACAGGGAATCCTGTTTCACTCACTTTTTCCTGCATAGCAAGCAAGGTCTCATCATTTAGGACAATATTAGACGCCTCTCCTTTATCTGCCTGTCTATAGATATCAAGAATAAGTCCCATCATCATTTTACAATCAGCCTCAGCCTCTTTCCAATCCCCCTCTTCCACCGGAAGGTCATATCCCTTTTGTAACCGTTCTTTCCCTTCCTTGTCTTCACTTGCCGCACCTTCCTCTGAAGCCGTCTCCTCTACGGAAAATTGTTCCATTGTCCCATTCTCTTTTTGGCAAGCACATATTAAAACGCTTATTATCAGCACCATGATCAGAGCATATACTTTTTTTCTTAACATACCATCATCCTTTCAACCTTACTTGGCGGCAACCCAGGATTTTTTGCCCCATGGCATCAGACAAGCCGTACGCCGTCTGTGATAGGAGTAATTGTTCCGTCCGCATGTTCCATTATCCGTCTCCATACATCTTTTTCCATTCTTCCATGGACAGGCGGGGGGTATGCCATGTTTCTTCCGCGTTGTCCTCAGCTGATATGATTTTGTTGGACACATACTGAACCCCTCCATCTTCCAAAGGGCGGACCACTAATTCATGGGCATACACCTTAGAGACTCCCCCGTACGGAAATACCACATTTACTGTAAGTGAGGATGTACCATCACTGTTTTCCGTAAAACCCCCTCGGCCTGTATTCATAGGCTAAGTCCTCTGGATCATAGTCCGTTTTGGATTGGAGCGTTTCACTGTCAATATTGAAATATTCCATAATAACACCCTCAAAACCGTCCTCTTGGAAACCTTTTTTCCAAAAATATCTCCCTGAAAATGGGCCAATGTCCAGCCACTAGATATGCGGACTTGATGTTGGAGAAAATCCAAAAAAGAGAGATTGACGCCACGGACATCATCACACACACTCTTTCCCTGGAGGAGGGGCGGCATGCTTATAGTATCTTTGATAAGAGGGAAGATAACTGTATTAAGGTGATTTTGAAGCCGTGATAATAATGTCCGTGAAATATCCGGCGTATCTTGCCCATTTTCATACCCGCCTATTATAGAAAAGAAAAAACACCCCAAACCCGCATGAATACTGGATTCATACGGGTTTGGGGCATTTATCTGCACTTCCGAATAATTATTTTGCGTAATCCGTAACCCTTGACTCGCGGATTACATTTACTTTAATCTGTCCCGGATACTCAAGCTCGTCCTCAATGCGCTTCGAAACATCCCTTGCCAGCAATACCATATCATCATCGCTGATCTGTTCCGGAACAACCATGATACGAACCTCACGGCCTGCCTGAATAGCAAAAGACTTGTCCACTCCCTTGAAGGAGTTGGTGATATCTTCTAATTGTTTTAATCTGTTTGTATATGTCTCCAACGTCTCGCGCCTTGCACCAGGCCTTGCAGCAGATATGGTATCAGCTGCCTGGACAATGCAGGAGATAAGGTTGGTGGGTTCAACATCGCCATGATGGGACTCCACTGCGTTCAGCACGGTGGCAGATTCCTTATACTTCTTACAGAGGTCTGTACCAAGCTGTACGTGAGTGCCTTCCATATCATGGTCAACGGATTTACCAATGTCATGTAATAAACCGGCACGTTTTGCTAAACGTACATCCACACCAAGTTCTGACGCCAGAAGCCCTGACAGCTGGGACACTTCAATGGAATGCTTCAGCGCATTCTGTCCATAGCTTGTCCTGAACTTCATCTTACCAAGTAACTTAACCAGTTCCGGATGAATTCCATGGATTCCAACCTCGAGACAGGCTGCTTCGCCCTCTTCCCTCATGTTGTTCTCCACTTCCTTCTGTGCCTTCTCTACCATTTCCTCAATTCTGGCCGGATGAATACGTCCGTCCACAATCAAACGCTCCAATGCAATTCTTGCAACTTCTCTACGTATTGGATCAAATCCGGATAAAACTACTGCTTCCGGGGTATCGTCGATAATCAGTTCCACACCGGTAAGGGTTTCCAGGGTTCGTATGTTACGTCCCTCACGCCCGATGATGCGGCCCTTCATCTCGTCATTTGGAAGCTGTACAACGGAAACCGTTGTCTCGGCAACATGGTCTGCTGCACAGCGCTGGATGGCTGTTACAACCAGATTCCTTGCCTTCTTGTCAGCTTCTTCTCTTGCCTTGTTTTCAAGTTCCTTAATTAATTTAGCTGTGTCATGTTTTACATCTTCTTCAACAGATTTTAAAAGATATTCTTTTGCTTGTTCGGAGGTTAGACCGGATATCCGTTCCAGTTCCTGTATCCCCTGCTCATACTGGGCTTCCACTTCAGCTGTACGCTTACTGAGGACGTTCTCCCTTCTGACCAGGTCAGCCTCCTTCTTTTCCAGGGCATCTGCCTTTTTCTCAACGTTCTCTTCCTTGCTCAATACACGTTTTTCATAACGTTGAAGTTCTGCTCTTCTTTCCTTGGTTTCCTTCTCTAATTCATTCTTCGTCTTTAAAGATTCTTCCTTGGCTTCCAGGAGAGCTTCTCGCTTCTTTGTCTCAGCGGTTTTTAATGCCTCATCTATTATTTCCCTTGATTTCTCTTCTGCACTTCCTACCTTGCTGTCGTACTGCTTACGCTCGTAGTTACGTGCTGCAAACCAAGTAATAATAATAGCCACAATTATCACAGCGATAATCACTATAGGGACCATTATCTCTGACACAGGAGCACCTCCTTATTAAATTTTCATTGTACTAACTACAACGTATTAATTTTATACTTTTTTCAGAATTATGTCAAGTATCTTCCCCTTATTTTCGCTGCAATACAGTCAATATAGACAAAAGTTCATTCCGGCCATTCTTCCCTGTCTTCTGTGCTGATTTCCCGCATGACACGGTTGATTACATCGTAAGAATATCCTTTTCTTCCCAGAAATGCGGATAATCGGCCCTTTTCCTCATAGGAAATCCCAGTTTTTCCCTTCAGGCGTTTGCGCAGAAGCTGCCTGGCATTTTCCACATCATCTACCTGGTGCCCGGAAAATGCCTCGCTTATCTCCTCCTGTGACACCCCCTTTTGGGAAAGTTCATAGACCAGCTGCCTGCGGCTCTTCCTGTTTCCATAGGAACGGACATAGCTTTCCGCATAGGCCCTGTCGTCAATAAACCGGTACTCCTTGAGGAAATTCATGGCATAACTCACCGCCTCCTCAGGATATCCGGCTTCCTGCAGCTTCTTCTTCATCCAGGTCTCTGTCTTGCCCGAGGACTTAAGCAGGTATAGGGCGCGCTCCTTGGCCCGCCCTAACAGTACTTCATTCAATATGCGCTGGTAAACATCCGCTTCCAGTTCCTTTCCCTCTTCAATCCCAAACCGTTCCACCTCACCCCTGTATAAAACAAAGGCAAAGCCTTCCTCAAGGAAGACTTTGCTTTTTCTCTTATCTACAGGGATGATGGATGTGACCATCATGACAGTCCTGGGGCATCCGGTGTGTCAGCCCCTTCGGTCTTGGTTCCAGGCGCCTTGGGTGCTTCCAGCCTGGTTCCCTTCTTTAATTCCTTTGCCTTGGCTTCCTCAGCCTCTGCCGCGGCCTCTTCGGCGCCCGGCAGTTCGTACCTGGCCCTTACCTTTGCCTCCACCTCTGCACACATCTCAGGGTTATCGGAAAGATACTGCTTGGAATTCTCACGGCCCTGTCCAATCTTGGAACCATTATAAGCAAACCAGGCGCCGCTCTTCTCTATGATATTCTCCTTTACAGCCAGATCCAGGATATCGCCAACCTTGGAAATGCCCTTGCCGAACATGATATCGAATTCAGCTTCCTTAAACGGAGGTGCAATCTTATTCTTAACAACCTTGACCCGGACACGGTTGCCAATCACTTCGCCGCCCTGCTTCAGGGTCTCAATCCTGCGCACGTCCAGGCGCACGGAAGCATAGAACTTAAGGGCGCGTCCGCCAGTGGTTGTCTCGGGATTACCGAACATGACGCCCACCTTCTCACGCAGCTGGTTGATGAAGATGACGATACAGTTGGACTTGCTGATGACAGCAGTCAGTTTACGCAGGGCCTGTGACATCAGCCTGGCCTGGAGTCCCACATGGGAATCCCCCATCTCGCCGTCAATCTCTGCCTTCGGAACCAGGGCGGCCACGGAGTCCACGATAACAATGTCAACCGCGCCTGAACGCACCATGGTCTCGGTAATCTCCAGGGCCTGCTCCCCGTTATCCGGCTGTGATATGTACAGGTTGTCAATATCCACGCCGATGTTCTTGGCATACACGGGATCCAGGGCATGCTCTGCATCGATGAAGCCTGCAATCCCGCCCCTCTTCTGTACCTCGGCAACCATGTGCAGGGCAACCGTGGTCTTACCGGATGACTCCGGTCCGTAGACTTCTATGATCCTGCCCTTGGGCACGCCGCCCAGGCCCAACGCAATGTCAAGGCTGATGGAGCCTGTGGGAACAGTCTCGATATTCATGTTGGCCCTGGAATCCCCCAGCTTCATCACGGACCCTTTGCCGTAAGCCTTCTCTATCTGTGTAAGGGCCGCATCCAGGGCCTTTAACTTCTCATCTTTATTCATATCCCTGTTAATTACATTACTCTTCTCTTCTCTGGCCATGATATCCTCCGATTCGAACAAATGTTCTCTAATAGTTACAATCATAGTATAATTCAGCTCAAATGTCAACCACTAATTTTCCCGGTCCCCCCTTTTCCATCCCTTACTTTACTTGTGAATACCGGGCGAACCGCCCTCCACAGGTGCCTGTGCATACACCCACTGACCGCGCATCTGGCGCAGACAAAAGCCATCGCAGAAGAAAGTCTGCGGAACAGGTTAAGGATAGCATAGAATGGGTTAAAATGCAAGTGGGGCGTGCAGATGACGGAAAGCTACAGACACACATCTGACGGAAAGCATTTTTCAAACACACCCTAGAGCGTGTTTGAAAATTATATATCCTTAGTCATTTTAACCAAATTAAGATTGAAGCAATGCATATGAACCCC
>NZ_JAJFEB020000026.1:0-73923 GCF_020709765.2 Clostridium pacaense | reverse complement strand
CTAAACATAAAAAGGGCCCTTTTCATAGAATTGGGGCGGGATTTTACAAATCCCACCCCAACTATTGACAAAGAGCCTTTTGAAAATGCCAAACCATATACACAGACCCGTATCCACAGCCCATATCCACAGACCCGCATCCGCTCACCCATCCAGGCACGCCTTCAGCCTGTCCCCGGCCTCCCGTATGCGCTCCCCGTCCCGGCTGTCCAGTGCTGCTTCAAATGCCTGCATCAAGCTTTCAATCCGGCTCCTCCGTTCCCCCGTGCTCTTCTCATAGCACTGCTCCCCCAATAAAAGCAGGAGCCGGTTTTCTTCCTGGTCCCTGGGAGGAATCTTCAGATAGGAAAGGGCCTCCATCCTGGCCTTGATTTCCTCGTCCGTCATGGTGTTATGCCTGCCCTTGATGATCTGTTTCTTCACCTTCCCGGTGGAAACCACCTTCACCTCCACCTCCAGGATGGAATTGATGTCATAGGTATAGGTCACGTCCACCGCCTCTGCCCCTGCCGTATTCTTCGGCACCTGGATATCCAGGCTTCCCAGCAGCAGGTTGTTGGCGGTGAGGCGGCTCTCCCCCTGGTACACTTCAATGCGTATCCTGTCCTGGTTATTGCGGATTGTGTAAAAACGTTCCGTGCGGCTGGCAGGAATGACCGTATTGCGCTCAATGATTGGGCAGAAATGCCCGGCCTCATAGACGCCTTCCCGGCGTTCCCGCGCCACCTCGGTTCCCAGGGTAAACGCGCATACGTCGGTCAGGATCATTTCCCTGACCTCCCTGTTCCTGCTTTTCATGGCTCCCTGGATGGCGGCCCCCAATGCCACGGCCTCATCCGGGTGCACGGACACATCCGGGAACATATGGAACAGCTTCACCACGAAATCCTTAACCACCGGCATGCGCGTGGCTCCGCCCACCAGCACGACCTGGTCAATGTCCTGCAGCTTCAGATGCGCATCCGCGATGCTCTTCTGGATGGGCCTGCGTATGCGCTCCAGAAGCGGCTGGCAGAGCTTCCCATATTCCGTAAGTTTCATGGACAGGTCCTTTTCCTCCTCCTTTATCCTGCAGCGCATCTTTACAGTTTCTTCCAGGCTGAACCGTTTCTTGGAGTTCTCCGCCGCCTCATGGACAGCCGCCCGCTCCTTCCATTCCAGCCCATCCTCCTTAAGCCCGTTCCTTTCATAAAACTCCTGTTCCAATATCCTGGTAAAATCCTCGCCCCCAAGATAGTTGTCCCCGGCCACGGCCCGTACCTCAAGGATTGGGCCGCTAAGTTCCAGGATGGACACGTCAAAGGTGCCGCCGCCCAGGTCAAACACCAGGAATCTTGTATTCTCTGTTTTATCGTACAGGCCGTATGTGATGGCGGCGGCCGTTGGTTCGCTGATAATCCGCTCTACCTTAAGCCCTGCCAGTTCCCCGGCCAGTTTCGTGGCCCTTCTGCGCTTGTCGTCAAAATACGCGGGCACGCTTATGACCGCCTCCTGGACCTGTTCGCCCAAAAAGCTTTCCGCATCCTCCTTCAGGGAACGCAGGACCATGGCGGACAGGTCTTCCGGCCGGAACTTGTGCCCGCCCAGGTCATATTGGCGTTCGCTTCCCATGAAACGTTTGAATAATTCCGCTGTCCGCTCCGGATGAAGGAGGCCGTATTCCCGGGCAGTCTCCCCTACCAGTATCTGCGCCTTCCCATCCACCGCCACCACGGACGGGGTCAGGTTCTTCCTAAGGCGGTTGGGGATGATGCACGCCCGGCCATCCACAAAGCAGGCGGCCAGGCTGTTGGTTGTCCCCAGGTCTATTCCGATTATCATTGTATGCACGTCTCCTTTTCCAGCATTTTAACAGCCATCCGGGCATCTTTATTGCATCCCAGCCAGATGACCTGGTCTGCCCGGGCAAATGCCATAAGCGCCTCCTCCTTCTTATGGTCCAGCATGAGCAGGAATCCCCTGGCTTCCAAAAGTTCCGTACACCCGTCCTCATCGCACCACCAGCACATCCCCCGCTCCTCATCCATCAGCCGGAAATATTCCCGGGCCTCATCATGGCGTCCCGTGAAATAGGACCAGCAGAACAGATTATAAAGCACCTGCCTGGACTCCGTGGTCGGCCTGGTCAGCAGTTCCTCCATGGAGAGGCCCAGGTCGGAACACTCCGTATAGTCCGACTCCAGCCTGGCCCTGTATAAATCCCCGAATTTCCTGGCTTCCTTAAGGTCATTCCTCCAGTAATGGGTCCGTATGAGCATCTTGGTCAGGCTCCGGTAATAGCCGTATTTCTTCATCCGGCTGGCTATGTCATAGGCCCTTGAGAGATAATCCAGGGCCTTATCCAGATTGCCGAGATAATACCATGCTTCCCCCACGTTCTGGCACACTAAGGCCCGGCCTTCTTTGTCTCCTGCTTCATCCGCCAGCGCCTCCCGTGCAATGCCCTCTGCCTCACGGCATTTATCCCAGATTTCCCCGCCGGGGTTTTTCCGGAATTTCAGCCAGATATTCAACACGGCCTCAATCCGTTTTCCTTCTTCCTCCCAATCATCACAGCACCTTTTATCCAGGTCCGTGCTTCCATATTGCTCCCTTATCCACCCAAGGGCCTTGTCGTGGCGCCCGGCCTCTGCCTCCAGGTCCATCAGGTTTTCCAGGCATTTTTCCCGGCCGTCCGCTGTCAGGTTCCTGTCCAGGGCTTTTGTAAAATATTCAATTCCCTGGTCAATCTGTTTCATTCTGAGAAAGCACTGGAATACCCGCTTAAAGCATTCCTCTTCATCCGCCCCGAACTGGTCGCTGGCTTCCAGGCTTTTCCCACAGCACGCAATGGCTTCCTCATATCTTCCCAGGACCCGGAGGATTTTTCCCTTTAAAAGCCACATGCCGCTGTCCCCGTCCATTTCAATGCCCTGTTCAATCTCCTTAAGGGCCTTGTCATATTCCTTCATGTGCAGGTAGATATCCGCACGCCGCCTGAAGTTTTCTGCCCCCGGGCCGAACTTTTCTTCCAGCAGGTTGGTGTAATACAGGGCTTTTTCCCCATATTCATTCTGCAGGGTCCTGGTGTATTTCTGCTTGTAGAGCACGCTGAGCCTCCAATAGCAGTTGGAGGATTCCGGGTTCTTTTGAAGCGCCTTATCATAGTATCCGATGGCCTTGTCCCATTCCCTGAACCGTTCATGGCACCTGGCAATATAATAATACAGCCTTTCGTAATCCATCCCCTGCTTCTCACATTGCTTCAAATGCAGGTACGCCTGTTTTGGACGGTTCCCATATTCAATCCAGTATCTTCCCAGTGCGTATCTGGCTGACAGCGATTCCCGAAGCCGCAGCGAGATTTCCGCATACCTGCAGTCCAGCCCCAGCTTCTTATATTTGTTGAATTGGTTGCCGCTGTCATTCAGGAATGCCCGCTTCAGGTAGGCATCTGCCAGTAATTCCCTGGATTCCTTATTCTGTTCCAGGTGGCGGATGACCGCCGCCGCATACCGGTCCGCCCGGCGCCAGTCCTCCGCGTCTTTTGCCAGCCTGTCCAGCACCCCAATCCGCTCCACCAGCAGCTCACTGCTGTTTACCCCGGCCTGTCCCGCGTCATCAATGACCCTCAGGGCATTTTCATACTTTCCGTATGCCTTAAATACCCTTACTGCCCTTATGTATATCTCCGGGTGTCCGTCATATATCTCCCTGGCCCGCAGGAAAGCGTCCACCACCTCCTGGTCCTTGCCCAGCCTTTCGCATGCCTCCTGAAGATAAAAGATGGCCCAGTAGACCCCGTCATCCATCTTGAGGATTTCCCTGCACTGCTTTTCCATCTCCTGGTAATCCTGTCTGTCCCGCAGGACCATCACCTTGTACAGCCTGTAGTCCACGTTATCCGGTTCCAGCAGGACAGCCTGGCTGTGGGCAGCCAGCGCCCGGTCCGAAAAGCCCGCGGCCTGCTCCCGGTTCCCGTCTTCCCGCCTTATCTCCTGATGATAGAGGTCCCGCCATACGCGGCCTTCCACGTGGAAGCTTCTGGCCTGGCTGGCCTTCTGGCCGCCGGATTCCTGGCTTCCAGACTTCTGGTTACCGTTTTCCTGACCGACGTTTTCCTGCTTAAGACGCATGCGCCACAGCCCTATCTCCTCAAGCGCCTCCCCGCTCCTGCCGTCCAGCATGTTAAGCATGGCCATCTGCTCATGAAAATCCGGCGTGTCCGCGATATATTCCGGATGTGCCTCAAAGAACCGCCTTCCCTCACCGCCCTGTTCCGAATGGACAAAGCAGCGGGCAAGAAGCAGGGCCTCCTCCTGATTAAGTCCTTCTGTCCTGGATGTGTAAAGGCGGATTATCTCCTGGTCCGCCTGTCCCAAAAGCCTGCGCGCCTCCTCGGTGCGTTCCAGCTTCCCGGCATTCCACACATGTTCCCTGGCCTTTTCCCAATTCCCCTCCTCTGCGTCCAGCCTGGCCAGACCCATAAGAGCTTCGTAAGCCCCATCGGACGTCCTTCTCTTCCCGCACAGATAGGCTGCATACAGTCCTCTGGCCTCTGTGCGGCAGCCGCAGCTTATAAGGATGGAAACCACTGGCATGTAAACCTGCTCATCCTCCCGGTTTTCCATGATCAGGGAACGGGCCATCCCGGCAGCCTCCTCCGTCTTCCCTGTCAGGGCCAGATATTCAGCCTGCTCCACACCATACCATGGATGGTCTATGCCCAGCGACGCCAGATGCAGCAGCGCCCCGCCTCTTTCCTCCAGTTCCTCCGGGGCGCCTGTCTTCTCCTTGTTCCGCAATGTGAAAAGGGCGCTGATGAAGCCATCATAATCAGCCTGTGTGTCTCCCTGAAGCCTGTCCATGGGAAATTCCCGGCCGTCATCCGTATCCAGCCGTTCCAGCATGAAATCCACGAATCCCTCAGGCAGATGCTCCCTGAACTCCTGATGATTCTTTTCAATAAGAAAGGTCCTGTCTAATATTTTCCATATCTTTACAGGCAATCTGAAGTGCTCAGACAGATACGAGAACATGGCCCATTTAGCCGGTTCCCCACTGTCCACAGACCCAAGCACCGGCTCCCTTAAAAGGCTGTCCCATTCCGCTGGATCCAGACGCCTGGGCAGGCTGGTGTAAATGTCAGCCAGCTGTCTCAGGAAAATGCCTTCCGGCCCGCTCTCCTCCATCCACCCTGCACTTTGTATTTCCTCATCCGCAGGTGTCCTGGCATATCCAACCGCTTCCTCATAGGCCCGCCTCAACCGTTTAAACCCTTCTGCGTCATCCTCCGGATTAGAAGTTAACAGAAGCTTCCGATAGGCTGCCCGGATTTCATCTTCATCCCTTGTCTCCTCAATTCCCAAAATCCCGAATATCTCCTGAACGTTCAAGCTGCTCCTCCTTATGGTTTCCCCTGACATCTTACTCCTTAGAATTATAACTGAGTTTTCCAGTATCTGCAAGATATCATGCGCCCATGGCTGTAGGTCAGGACACCTGACAGTATTTTCACCAGACAGCATTTCCGGCTGCAGTTTTCTCAGGCAGCTGTCTGCTCCCGCAGATAGAAAATGGGGATGCCATAAAGGCATTTCTGCCTCCTGCATCCCCATTTCCCCTGGTCCGTTATTTGGTCCGTTATCCGGTCCGCTATCTATCCCTTACTGCTGGCAGGGATCGGTATGCATATCAAACTCAGGGTTAAACGCATAGAAATTCCGGCTGTCCAGTTTATCCTGGGTAATCCTCAGGCACTCCCCAAACCGCTGGTAATGGACCACCTCGCGCGCCCTCAGGAACTTAATCGGCTCGCATACGTCATAGTCCTTAACAACACGGAGGATGTTGTCATAGGTGCTTCTGGCCTTCTGTTCCGCAGCCAGATCCTCATGGAGGTCCGTAATCACATCGCCCTTGGACTGGAACTCACATGCGTTAAACGGGATTCCGCCTGCTGCCTGTGGCCAGATTCCGGTTCCATGGTCAATATAGTAAGGGCCAAAGCCCTGTTCTACCAGCTGCTCTGCCGTCAGGTTCCTGGTCAGCTGATGGACGATGGCTGCCACTATCTCCAGGTGGGCAAGCTCCTCTGTTCCTATATCCGTGAGCGCTGCCTTGCACTCTTTGTACGGCATGGTGTAACGCTGGGACAGATAACGCATGGAGGCTCCCATTTCCCCGTCAGGTCCGCCGTATTGGGACATTATGAACTGTGCCATCTGTGCATTTGGTTCCTTGATATTAACAGGAAATTCCAGTCTTTTTTCATATATCCACATTTATGAGCACACTCCTTCCCATGGCCATGGATCGCTGACCCAGGACCAGTATTCAGTATCCTTGTTGGCACTGGCGGTCAGGGGACCGAACTGTGCCTCATATGCCGCTGCCGCACTCTGGTATGCTGCCAGCATCTGATTATAGTAATCAATTGCCGCTGCATCACAGGGATGGGTGTCTAAATAGAGGTTGGCGTCAACCACGGCAAACCCTGCCTCATCTACCTGACGCAGCATGGCTCCCTGTGAAACATTATAATCGAAGTTGGTCATCTGCCGCACCTCCCATAATTAAACTGAAGATCCAGGTCAGGGAAAATGGTCCCCTGTACCAGTCCCCTTTCAGGGGCATAGGTGGTCTGCCACTGCTGCCACGGAACATAGGCCATTGCAACCGGGTGCTGCTGTTCCAGACATCCCGGCTCCGTTGACACACAGTCCATCTGATTCATATCAGGGTACTGTACGCCCATGAATGATTCAGCAGGAGTTACATTATAATCATTGTTTACAGCCCAGGGAAATGTGTTCATATCCGGATAATCCGTCTGCCTGAAAGAACCGCAGCTATTAGGGCCGGAGGTGTTGCAGGACACGTGTCTGCAGCCGCAGCCGCAGCACTGTCCCCTTACATCTGTATAAGAGTCCATATGATGGAAACTCCTTCCATTAACTTTTCTTTATTAATAGTTTATGTGGTTCCCAAAGGACCGTGACAGAATAATCCCCTGAAACAATCAGTAACACTTTGTCTGACTGTCCCATATGATATAGTACAAACCAATAAAAAAGGAGATGCGATATATGTGTTGTTTTAGATTTGGATGTGGATGTAGATGTAATCGTTGCTGTTGTGGATTTGGTTGTGGAAATATCGGCTGTGGCTGCGGCTGCGGTAATAACAATAGTGGATGCGGTTGTGGCAATAACAGCGGCTGCGGCTGTGGATGCGGCAATAACAACAGCGGCTGCGGTTGCGGCAATAACAGCGGCTGTGGCTGCGGCTGCGGCAATAACAGCGGCTGTGGCTGTGGCTGCAGACGTGACATCTGTGCAGGTGAGAGACGCAGGGCATATAGGGAAGGCTTCCGCAACGGATACTGGGAAGGCTTCAATGACGCAAGCTGGGGAAGGCCCTGTGGATTCCCTCAGCCCCGCGGCGGCGCTGCCCAGGCGCCGGTTGCAGTAGATGCAGGCGGATGTGGGTGCAACAACTAAACAGCTGGACTGACAGCTGATATTAATACACGGGGGTTCCGGTTGGAACCCCCTTTTTCATGACCCTTTTTCATTATATATCCTGATTATGCGTTTCACGGCATTGACAACCCCTGCAGCCTTGGTTTATAGTGTTCTTTAGATTATTTTCAGCGGAGGAGAAAAACATGAACGCACAGAAACTGGAACAGATACAGAAGGTCTTTGCAAATGACCGGTTTGCCACTGATAACGGCGCTGTCATCGATGAAGTAGATGATGGATATGCAAAATGTTCGTTGGAAATACAACCACATCACCTCAATGCGGGAGGAACCGTCATGGGCGGCGCCATCTTTACCCTGGCTGATTTTACCTTCGCAGTGGCCTCCAACTGGAATAAACCCCTTAACGTGTCCACCACTTCCCAGATTACATACCTTGGCACTGCAAAAGGCGCCCGCCTGGTTGCCGAGGCCCGCAAGGTTAAAGAAGGACGGAGCACCTGCTATTACCTGGTAGACGTATCCGATGACCTGGGCAATCCGGTGGCCCATGTGACTGCCAGCGGTTTTATAAAAAGCGGCACCCAGCTGGTTAAGGATTTGCCGGGAGATGAAGGAAGATAATACAGATATATATCCGGTTTATGATACCCCAACACGAGGCAAAAAGGGCCGGACAGTCCTCCCCATCTGTCCGGCCCTTTCCATTGCATACTTCATTCCATATTCATTTCAACATATTCCACACCTATCAGCACATCCCTCATCTTAACATATGCCACACCTACCAGCACATCTCCTCATTGGTATACAGCACCAGTCCGCCATCCTCGATGGCCTTTGCCGCCGCCGCCCCGTCGGATGCCTTTACAATCATGGCACGCCTGTTTGCGGATGCCAGGGCATACATATATTCAATGTTCAGTCCCTGGCTGCACAGTATATGGGTCATCTTGTGCATCTCGCCCACCTTGTCCTCCAGCTTCACTGCCAGCACATCGGTCAGCATGGCGGAAAAACCTTTGTTCCTCAGGCCGTCCTTGGCCTTCTCAGGGTCGGATACAATCATCCTCAGCATACCGTACTCCGTGGTATCAGCCATGCTCAGCGACAGGATGTTAATGTTCTCCTCCTTCAGCACTTCTGTTACCTGCTCCAGCCTTCCTTCGCGGTTCTCAATGAATACAGACAATTGCTTTACAAACATATCCATACCTGCCTTTCCTAAATCAGTTTCCTGTTATCAATTACATGCTTTGTCTTTCCCATGCTGCGTTCAATGCTCTTTGGCTCCACCAGCTTCACCTTGACGGCCAGCCCGATGGCGTTCTGGATGACATGGGCAATCTTGCCCGTCAGGTTCTCCAGTTCCCGGATCTCATCGGAGAAGAAACGCTCTTCCACCTCCACCTGCACTTCCAGTGTATCCAGGTTATTAATCCGGTCAACAATCAGGAGGTAATGGGGAGTGGTGCCGCCCATTTCCAGAAGGGCGGATTCAATCTGGGACGGGAATACATTGACACCGCGGATGATCAGCATGTCGTCGGTCCTTCCCGTGAACCTTGCAATCCTGGCAGTGGTCCTGCCGCATTCGCAGACCTCGTGATTAATGCTGGTCAGATCCTTGGTGCGGTAACGGATAAGCGGCAGTCCCTCCTTGGTCAGGGTGGAGATGACCAGTTCGCCTTCCATGCCGTCCCGCAATGGTTTCAGGGTCTTCTGGTCCACGATTTCAGGCAGGAAATGGTCCTCATGGATGTGAAGTCCCCGGTGGAACTGGCAGTCCGTCGCCACACCCGGCCCCATGATTTCGCTCAGACCATAGATATCGTGGGCATGGATTCCCAGCTGATGCTCAATCTGGGCCCTCATCCCGTCGGTCCATGGCTCGGCCCCGTTGATGGACGCCTTCAGCTTAATCTGGTCCCTTACCCCCATCTCCTCAATGGTTTCCGCGATGTGCAGCAGGTAGGAAGGGGTACACATGATTCCCGTCACCCCGAAATCCACCATCATGGTCACCAGCTTCTTGGTATTGCCAGTGGACATGGGCACAACCGTGGCCCCCATTTCCTCTGCCCCGTAATGGGCGCCCAGGCCGCCTGTGAACAGGCCGTATCCATAAGCCACCTGTATGGTGTCCTCCTTGCCCAGGCCAGCCATGGTGATGCATCTTGCCACACACTCGCTCCACACATCAATATCCTTCCTCGTATATCCCACCACGGTCGCCTTTCCCGTGGTGCCGCTGGATGCATGGATGCGGGTAATCTGGGAATTATCCACTGCAAACATGCCGAAGGGATAGGTATCCCTCAAATCATCCTTGGTGGTGAACGGCAGCTTATCCAGGTCCTCGATTCCCTTGATGTCGCCTGGTTCCAGGCCCTCTGCCTGCATTTTCTTCCTGTAATACTCCACGTTGTGGTACACACGGTCCACCAGCTTTGAAAGCCTTGCGCCCTGCAGGTTTGTCATCTCATCCCTGCTCATACATTCCTTTGCCTCATTCCAAATCATCTGACTGTAAACCCTCCGTATTTTTTAGGATATTTTTAATCTGCCAGCCGTACCGCTACAGTGAAAGCGCATATCCAATCTCAAAGGCCTGCTTATTCACTTCAATGGTCTTTGGCGGTACGGTTGTCTCAATCACGCGCAGCCAGTCTTCCTTCTCAAAGCCCATGTGCTTTGCCGCCGCTCCCAGGACAATGATGTTAAATGCCTTTGGGGCGCCCAGCTTCTTGGCCTCGGCCGTGGCTTCCACCACAATGGCCCTGCGTTTCTCCTTCAGTGTCTCAATCACATCCTCAGGATAAGCAGCCACCCCTGTCACCACCGTGATGGGGTCGATGCGCCAGTCATTGACGATCACCACGCCGTCCTTTTTAAGGAAATGCAGATAGCGCAGTGCTTCCAGGCGCTCAAATGCAATGAGCACGTCCGCCTGTCCCTCCTCCACAATGGGTTCATTTACCTTGTCACCATAACGCACGAAGGTCACCACGCTGCCGCCCCTCTGGGCCATGCCGTGTACTTCGGATAATTTTACATCATATCCCGCATTGATTGCAAGCTTTCCAAGGATACGGCTGGTAAGAAGGGTCCCCTGGCCGCCAACGCCTACAATCATGATATTCTTTGAAGTCATATTATTCACCCGCCTTTATCTGCTCGATTGCATCGAATTTACAAAGCTGCATGCACAGGCCGCAGCCATTACACATGGTTTCATCAATGGAAATGGTCCCGTCCTCATTCTTGGTGAGGGCCGGACATCCGGGCCTTAAGCATGCGCCGCACTTCTTACACCGGTCGGACAGCGGCCTGCACTTGTTGGGGAATCTGATGCCTTTTAACAGGGCGCAGGGTGCCTTTGTGATGATGACGGAGACAGCTTCCCTTGCCACCTCGCGCTTGATGACTGTTTCCAGTTCCTTCTGGTCAAATGCATCCACCTCATAGACATGTTCAATGCCCAGGGATTTACACAGCCCTGTGATATTGATGGCAGGCACCACCTGGCCCTTTAAGGTCTTGCCGGTGGCTGCGTGGTCCTGATGACCTGTCATTCCTGTGGTGGAGTTATCCAGGATGATGACCGTGCCGGTGGCCTGGTTGTAGACCATGTTCATCAGCGAGTTGATTCCCGTATGCATGAAGGTGGAGTCGCCGATCACGGCTACCCAGTTGTGGATGTAATCCTTGCCCTTTGCCTTCTCCATACCGTGAAGGGTGCTGATGCTGGCGCCCATGCAGATGGTGGTGTCAATGACACTAAGGGGCGCCACCGCGCCTAATGTATAGCAGCCGATATCCCCTGCCGCGTGGATCTTTAGTTTGTTCAGCACGGTGTACACGCTTCTGTGGGGACATCCCGGACAGAGGATGGGCGGCCTTGCAGGAACCTGGGCCGCAGGGTCAACCTCCAGTGTCTGGCCCAGCACCCGCTCACGGATCAGGTTGGCGCTGTACTCGCCCTGGACCGTGAATATCTCCTTGCCTACCGCTTTCTGGATTCCCCAGGCCTTGACCTGTTCCTCCACAACCGGCTCCAGCTCCTCGAATATGTAAAGCTTATCCACCTTTGCCGCAAATTCCTCAATAAGCTTTCTTGGAAGCGGATTCAAAAGCCCCAGCTTTAACACGGACGCCTCAGGCATTGCCTCCTTCACATAGTTGTATGCAATCCCGCTGGTGATGAAGCCCACGGACAGGTCGTTGTATTCCACCCGGTTGATGGGAAGACCATCCGCATCCTCTGCCAGCTGTTTCATACGCGCTTCCACCACCACATGGCGCTTGATTGCATTGCCGGGCATCATCACATATTTGGCAACATCCCTTTCATACGGGATATCAAAGGGTTCCGCCCTGTCCTCCAGTTCTACCAGTCCCTGGGAATGGGACAGCCTGGTGGTGCTTCGCAGAAGGACCGGGGTGTCGTATTTTTCGCTTAAATCATAAGCATATTTCATGAATTCTTTTGCTTCCGCGCTGTCGGAAGGCTCCACCACAGGAACCATGGCAGCCCTTGCGACCATACGGCTGTCCTGTTCATTCTGGGAACTGTACATGCCGGGATCATCCGCCACCACCAGCACCATTCCGCCTCTCACGCCGGTGTAGGCCGCTGTATAAAGCGGGTCCGCAGCCACATTCATCCCCACGTGCTTCATGACGCACATGGAACGCACGCCTGCTATGGACGCGCCGATTGCCACCTCTGTTGCCACCTTCTCATTGGGGGCCCACTCCGCGTAAATCTCATCATACTGCGCCAGGGACTCGCTCACTTCCGTACTGGGCGTTCCCGGATATGCGGCCGAAACCTTTACCCCCGCCTCATAGGCGCCTCTTGCAATGGCTTCATTGCCAAGTAAAATTTTTTTCTCAGACACTTTATCTTCCTTCCTTTCACTGTAATCTCCAATGGTATGTATCTGCCTGCATTTTATCAGACCCCGTCCTTGTCAGCGCGAAGGTCTGTTACCCGTTTGGCCTTACCCTCAAAACGCTGGAGGGTATTGGGGGATACCAGCTGTATCTTGGCATCCAGGCCCAGCATCAGGCGCATTTTCTCCCGCAGGCTGTAATCCAGCTTCTCCAGGGCAGCGTAGGAGTCCATCATGCTCTCTGCCTCTACTTCTACTTTTATGGTAAGGAGGTCGGAATGGTTCTTCCTGTCCACCACAATCTCGTAGTTGGGTCCAATTCCTTCCGTGTTAATCAGGACTTCCTCAATCTGGCTCGGGAACACATTGACGCCGCGGATCTTCAGCATATCATCCGTGCGGCCTGACAGGTTCTCCATCCTGGCCGTGGTGCGGCCGCATGGACATGGCTCATACATGAGCCGTGTAATATCCCTTGTACGGTAGCGGATTAAAGGAAGCGCCTCCTTGCTGATGCAGGTAATGACCAGCTCGCCCTTCTCACCCGCCGGAAGCACCTGTCCTGTCTTGGGGTCAATTACCTCGGCGATAAAATGGTCCTCGTTGATGTGCATGCCCTTAAGCTCAAGACATTCCCCCGATACCCCCGGTCCCATGAGTTCGCTCATGCCGTAGTTCTGGGTCAGGTTCACATCCTCCCCCCAGACCTTGTGCAGTTCGCCCCGCATGGCCTCGGTCATCAGTTCGCTTCCCAGCACCAGGCTTTTTACATGCAGGTCCTTTTTGGGGTCAATCCCCATCTCCAGGGCCACCTCCGCAATCCGCATGGCATAGGACGGGGTCGCCACTAACAGCGTGGTCTCAAAATCCTTCATGTACATAAGCTGCTTCTGGGTATTGCCGGTGGAGGAAGGCACAATGGCCGCGCCCACCTTTTCCAATCCGTTGTGAAGGCCGAGGGCGCCGGTAAACATGCCATAGCCAAAACAGATCTGGGCAATATCCTCATCCGTCGCGCCCCCAGCCACCGCAAGCCTGGCCACGCACTCCTTCCATACTTCCAGGTCATTTTCCGTATAACCCACGACCGTCGGCTTGCCGGTCGTGCCGCTGGACGCGTGGATCCTGCGCAGCTGTTTCCTGGGCACTGCGAACAGGCCGTAAGGATAGTTGTCCCTCATATCCTGCTTTGTTGTAAATGGAAGTTTTTCCAGGTCCTTCAGGGTCTGTATGTCTTCCGGCTTCACACCGGCAGCTTCCATCTTGGCACGGTAAGCGGGCACCCTCTCATAGTTGCGGGTCACCGCTTCCTTCAGGCGGGTTAACTGAATGGCTTCAATTTCCGCTCTGGACATTGTTTCCTCTTTTGCCCATATCATTTTGTCTGACCTCCTTTTCCCTGCGGCCCTGTCTCTGTCGCACTTTGACGTATCAACGAATTGGCGCAGCGTAATGTCTGGCGATATTATACCATCTTTTTTTGGGTTTGTCTGCTGTTTTGATGCAAATTTCATGAATGAGGGATGGGTGGCGGGGAGGCTACGTCTGCGAAGCGGGGCAGGGCGGACGGCGGCGGGGTGGACGCGGGGTTTTGGAGGGGCAGCTTCTAGGGTGTGTTTGAAAATTGCTTTCCGTCAGCTGTGCGTCCCACTTTGTGGGAGATTTGGTCCCAATGAGGGAGGCGTAGCGGGCTACGTTGACCGAATTGGGGCCAAATATACCGCAAAGTGGGACGTACAGATGGCGGGAATGAATTTTCAAACACACCCTTAGGGCCTGACAGCCGGAAAGACGGGGGATCGGTGCTATTCGCTGAGAAACTCTGAAGAGCTTTCTCAGCTCAGAGCACCTTGGATTCCTGCTTTGATGCAGGAATCCACCCCCGCCTTTCCGGCTGCCAGGCCCTAAGAAGCTGCGGCCTCCTCCACTATGCGTCCGCCCCGCCGCCGCCCGCCCTGCCCCGCTTCGCAGACTGTGTATTCCGGCCGTGACTTAGGGGGATTACTCATACACAGGGGAGTAGGGTTGTGACGGTGAGGGGTGGGTCATTTTTGGAAGATATCCAGGGCGTGGCTTGTCAGGCCCTGGACATCTTTGCGTTCGCAGGTGGCGAAGTGGTATTGCATGTATAAGTTAAATTGCCGGGCGTCCATGGCGTCTATGGATTCGCGTATCAGGAGGGCGCAGCCGTCGGATGCGACGTAGTGGAGCCGGGTTGTGGGGAATACGGACATTATGTGGTCGATGTCTTCCTTGCGGACAAGTTCAAACAGGTCTTTGGGCTGGGACCTGGCGGCGAATGTCCGGGAGTCGATTAAGCCTTCTTTTATGTATTGCGCGACGTTGATGGTCTGGCGGTTGAATCCTTCATCCAGGAGACAGCCGTCGGATATGACGTAGGCTGCGAATATCTTACCGCCCTTTTTGGTAACGCGGATTGCTTCGCTTAGGGCCTGGCGTTTGTCCTGCGTATTGTAAAGGTGGTACAGGGGGCCTAACAGAAGGGTGATGTCGTATTGGTTGTCCGGGTGGGCGGACAGGTCCGTGGCATTGCCTTGGGCGATGGTTATGTTTTCACCTGGCTGGGTGTTCCGGCGGAATATTTCTATGTTGCGGTCTACCAGTTCTACCGCGTCAACGGTGTAGCCCTGGCGCGCAAGGGCATGGGAATAACGGCCGGTCCCGGCGCCGATTTCCAAGATGCGGGAACCGGGTTTTATGTATGCCTGGATGTAGCGCATGGTGGTGAGGAATTCTACTGAGCCGTGTTTTGAAGCCAGACGGGCATCCTCGTCATAGTGGTTATAAAAATCTGTTATGTATTGGTCTGTTATCATGGGCTGCTCCTTTTATGAATAGGGTCACACGGTACATATATGCTGATGGATGATGCCTGATATCTGCGTTGGGGGCAGTGGGCTGGCGCCGTCAGATGGAGGGGTTCCAGTCCGGGTTTTCCGGTTTTATGAATGCGGATAAAAAATTTGTCAGCATTGTCTCGGCGCTGGTCCTGCTCAGTGCCAGCTTTTTGGTTGCTGTCAGGACTGCCATGCCGTGGGTGTAAAGGAACAGGTCTAAATAAATTACCTTTGCCCGCTCTGGTTCCACTCCTATGGCCTTGGAAAACAAGGCCGCCTTTTTTTCGTTGCCGGCTTCTTTGTAGAAGTCTTTTGCTTCTGACATGTCTAAATCCATGTCGTTTATGAAAAGAAGCTTGAATAAATGGGTTTCTTCCCGGGCGAATTCTATGTAGGACAGGGGCAGGAGGAGATAGGGGCTGACTTTTACGGAATTCCCATAACCGGTTACATATTGCTCGTAATATCCATATGCATATTCCAGGAATCCGGCCTTTAATTCGTCCATGTTTTCGTAACAGGTAAAAATCGGACGGGTGGAGCATTGCAGTCTGGCTGCAATGCTCCTGGCGTTGACTGTCCCGAATCCTGTTTCTCTAGTGATGTCTAAGACGGTATGTAATATCATGTCCTTGGTTATTCTGGCTTTTGGCGGCATGTGGGTCCATCCTTCTTTTTTGGTTTTTTATGCAACATATGTTGTGTAACTATTGTTGCATAATAAGCTGGATGTGTCAAGAGGAAAGTTTGCCTGGACCGCTGATTGTCATCAAAACCTATTTGGGGAATGCGTATATATGGAATCCCGCCCTTGCCATAACGGCATGGAACAGATAAAAAATCAGAACCAAAAAGCCCTTATAGACGTTTGGTTCTGATTTTGTTCCCATACCATCTGTTCCTTAAAAGTATGGATTTAATTTTTATATATGGTATACGGATTTCCCCTCGATATACTTCGCCACGATGTTCCTGTCATCCCCTGCCTGTATCAGCCGCTCAATCCTCTCACAGGCAGAACGCCGGTTTAGGTCCGCAATGGAAGTATCATCCAAAACCACTGCGTCAAACAGGTATCCAGGCTCAAAGCTTCCTGCATTTCCCCAAAAACTGCCTCCTCCCTTTGTGGCCAGATAGAATGCTTCCGACCAGGAAAGTCCCTTCATGGGGGCGTCCGGGTCTCCTTCACGCTCTTCCGCTCCCCATCTTACACGGGACGCCAGGATTGCGTGTTTGATTACCTGGAACATCTCAAGGCGCCCCACGCCTGCCATATCCGTGCCAAGTCCCACGGCAATGCCATTATTGAGATACTCCCGGATTGGAGCGGTATTGGCTGCAAACATATTACATTCCGGGCAATGGGCAACCATTACATTTCTCTCTGACATCAGCTTCATCTCCGCCTGGTTCGGGAACACGCAGTGGGCCATGACTGCCGGAACCTCTGACCCCAGAAGCCCATACCGGTCGTATGCCTCTCCATAACATTGAAGGCCCGGCTCCAGTTCGTTCACCCACTTGATTTCATCCAGCCCCTCAGACAGATGGGACTGGACCGGAACCTTGTACCGGGCCGCCAGACTGCCAAGTCCCTCTAAAAGACTGCCGGAGCAGGTAGGTACATACCTCGGAGTAATGATCGGCTTCACCGAGCCATATAATCCATGGCAATCCAACAGCCACTGCTCTGTCTCATGAATACTTTCCCGGGCAGTCTCAATCAGGCCATCCATGGAATTGCGGTCCATATTCACTTTTCCTACATATGCTGCAAACCCTTTTTGATACAGAAGGGACATAAGCAGTTCCGTGGCCGGCCTGTGGATGGTGGCAAACATCACCGCCCGCGTGGTAGTGGTCTTCATCAGGTCCCCTGTAAAACGGTCGTATGCCCTGTATGCATAGTCCAGATCCCTGTAGTGGCTTTCCTCAGGAAATGCATATATATCAAACCAGGTTCCCCATCCATCCGCGTCAATATTGCGTCCTAACCCCCGGAATCCATACTGCGGCGCATGGAGGTGCATGTCGCAGAGTCCCGGGATTATGACATGGCTGCCGTAATCCTTCACCGGAATATCCCTGTACTGCCCTGGAAGTTCCGGGAAAACCCCGGCTGACAGCCCATTTTCACATACAATGTATGCCTGTTCAAAGCAGATGAAACTTTCTTTTTCCTCTGTATATACAACCGTCCCTTTCAGGGCAAATGTCCGTTCATCCATCATGCCGCCCTGCCTTCCTTTTTATTCTTTCCTTCCCAGAAATAATAGGCCGGAAGTCCGGTGGCCACTACTACAAAAGCGCTGAACAGACTTTTATAAGGAGCCCACAGGAAGGTGGAAACCAGAAGGATGACATTTGCGCCCACGGAAAGAATTGTCATGAGCAGCCAGGATGGACATTTCCAGGATGGGTCATAGCCCGGTTTTTTATGCAGGCTGAACATGGTTGCAAATGAAAGGGCATTCTTACACAGGGCAACAAAGGAGAAGAACCCCATCAGCGCGCCGATATCAGCTGCAAACACAAGTATGATGGAAACCGCGCAGGAATACATGATGGAGTTAGCCGGTGTCTCCCATTTTGGATGGATTTCTGCAAATTTCCGGAAGAACAGGCCGTCCTTGGCCATGGCGTACTCAATCCTTGGCTGGCACATGATGGTTCCGTGCAATGATGCTATGATAACCACGATTGCAATAAACGCGGTAATGACCCCGGCGGCTGAGCCGATAACCGGTATCTGCGCGGCTGCCTCTGCCACAGGTGCGGATGAGCTGAACAGCTGTTTCATCGGAAGAAGCCCGGTGACAGCAGCAGCCAGACTGGTATAGATGGCAATGATCACAAACACAGTGATGATCAGTGCCTTTGGTATGGTCTTCTCAGGATCCTTCACCTCACCTGCCATGGAACACGCGGTTGCCATTCCCGCATAGGACCAGGTGGTAGCGGAAACGCCTGCCAGCAGGGCCTTGAATCCGGTTGCCGCACCTTCAACGGCCGGCGCACTGATCATGGTCTTATTCATGGAAAACAGGCCCACCCCAATAAGAAGTGCAAAGAGGAGCATTTTGAAGCTGGTCATAAATGTAAGGAACCTTCCTCCCACTTCCACGGAACGCATATTGATGGCCATAAATACCACAATCAGTGCGGTTGCCAGCAGCTTAATACCGATGCCGGCAATGCCCGGAATGAAAAATGCAATATAATCCGCCAGCGCCAGTGCCATGATGGAATAGGAGGGCGGGTCCCCTCCCCAGAACGTAGTCCATCCACACAGGAATGCCAGCGGCCTGCTCCCTGCTTCCCTGAACCAAACATAAAATCCCCCGTCATCCGGACAGGCAGCCGTGATTTCAGCAGCCACCATGTTCTGAGGTATCATGATGATGCCTCCTATAATGAATGCCAGGATTGTTATGGCTGCGCAGCCAGATGCGGCAGCTACCTCACCAACCGAAGAAAATATACCTGATCCGATTACCGTGCCGACTCCCAGGGAAACCACTGCCCCTAACCCAAGCTTCCTCTTCAGTTCCCCCGGTTGTCCATTCCCCTGTTCCTTCCCCTTATCCATAAAAGGACCTCCTTGTCATGTGCTTTTATTTTGACTGAATCCAGGGATGCGCGCTTCCTGTTTCTGAATCTAATTAAACACCATGACATAGACATACTGTCAACATGAAATTTCAAGTCTTTTTATTAAAAATCTAAAGTTGACTGTAAAAGTCCTCATTTGTACTCTGCCAAAAAACAATACTCCCCCAGCAGATCCCCCTCTCCGTAGGATTCAATCACTGAGTAGGTCAGGACATTTTCATCCAATTCCCTGATTATCCCAAGGCCGCATGACCGGAATTCATCCTTAAGCGCCTTCAGTATGAACCTGTCTTTATAAGAATCAGGAAACATGCGTCTGTTATTGGCCAGTGTCCTGCTGCCTTTTTTTATATAAGTAAAAATACCTGCGGCGCGGGTTCCTTTATGGACAAATGGCAGCATGGCACGCTCAAGGGATGGCAGGTTAAAGCCCTGGACAACCTCCGTATGGAAATAATCCAGCACAATATCCACCACTCCTTTCCTTAAAGGATAGGACAGGGTGCTGTCCACAAGATAAAGGATTTTGTGGTTTTTGTCCATGGCTTCTATCATGTCCTTAATATCCCGTATCACTGACAGATCCGAATCCGCGATGATATATAATGCATCCGGATCCAGGTATAGGATTCCCGTGCTCAGGAAGCAGATTGTGTTTACAAAATTTTCCAATACTACTTTATTTTTCAGGGGCTGGTCCTGAATCTGTTTCAGGATCCAGTAAAAATTCTTCTGCAGCTGGCTGACCCCATCCGGTTTCAGACGCCCGTAGGTTTCCCTGTTCCTGTCTATTGGTACAATCCTCAGTCCGTCTTCCTGTTCCCCGCCAATGTAAATGCCGCCGCATATCCCGGCATGATAACCGCAGCTGCATGATACATGGGCGCTTTCCAGCTCCAGTTCCGCAATCCTGGCATCTTCATATGTAAACGTCCCACCACACCGCGGGCAGCAGAGCAGGGACAGCATTTCCAGGGGGATTCCCCTTTTTCTATGCCCCATCCCCTGTTCCAGCTCATCGAACTGCTGTTTCAGCGCATGGCACGCCTGGGCAATGCGCTGTTCCTCCTGGCAGATGCGCCTGTGCACCTGCCTGAGAAGAGTCAGTTTACGATGTTTTTTCTCCTGCAGCTCCATACCGTCATCCCGTTCCCATGCAAGCCACTCCCCAACCTCCTGCAGAAGGAATCCATCTCCTTTAAGTTCCAGGATTTCCTTAAGCTCCAGGCTGGATGCCTGGTCAAAATACAGCTGTCCGTCCTTTTTACCGGGATGCAGAAGGCCCAGCTGGATATAATAACGCACGGTCCTCACTGAAATCCGGTTCTCCCTGGCAAATTCATGAATTTTCATGCCCATACCTCCATAGGTTCAGGGTTCCGGGGCTGAAGATGTCTCCAACTCCCCTATCCGCCGCTCAATCCGCAGTCTTCTGGTTTCCCAAACCTTCCTCTCATCCTCCAGCTCCCCAAGACGGTTCTGTACGTACCGCTGCAACAGCCGGCTGTCCTCTGGGCTTGCAAAATTAGACAGCCGGCGCAGGGATAATATCTGGTGTATTTCTTTTAATGAAAATCCGGCTGATTTTGACTTTTCAATCAGCCGCATATCGGCTTCGCAATCCTCATTAAAATAATATTGCCGGTTCCTTACTTCGGGAACCAGAAGGCCCAGCTCTGCATAGTACCGTACCGTGTGCTGCGGCAATTGGAACTTACGCGAAAATTCTCCTATTTTCATATAATCCTTCCCCCATTAAGAAAAACCGATGACCTCTTAAAGATCACCGGTTCCGCTTCCCTTCTATGTATAATCATCGTATCAACATACAATCATCATACCAAAGCGCTTTCCTGGCTGCGAAGCTTGACCACCGCGGACAGGTCTGTCTTTTTATGTTCCTTCTCTCCCTGGTCCAGGCAATTCTTGGCCTGTTCCTTTACCGTCTCACACTTCTGATAAAAATATTTGATGATATCTTTCCTGGTAATGATTCCTATAAAACACTTCTGATCGTCCAGAACCGGTACAAAGTTCTGGTTCAGGGCCTTTCCGATCAGATCCTCCATATCTGCGTCCGCCTTGACCGGACGGTTGTCACACCGGCGGCGGATTGCGGTCACTGGTATCCGCTCTGCCCCTTTCAAATCCAGATTGAACTGGTTCTTAATCCCCCATAACAGGTCCCCCTCGGTCAGCGTGCCCACATAACGTCCTGTCCTGCTGACAATTGGTACGGCGGAATACTTATGGTGTTCCATCTTCTCCAAAGCCTGTCTTAACGTATCATCTTCACTTATATACGCCACGTCACTTTTAGGAGTCAGGAAAAATAATATATTCATATTTTCACTCCTTCTTCCTGTATTCTCTTTCCAGTATAATGGGTGCCTCTGAACCGAATATGAACAAATTATTATAAAACTCTGAAATTTCTTAAGAAGCACCAAAACTATATCTGGTATTTTTGGCATATTATGTGAAGGGCAAGTGATACAAAGCTAAAACCTTGATTTCTCATAATTATATGGAATGCTTGTCCCCACCACCACATCCTCGATTTTTTCAAGTATAAGCCAGTCATCCATATTCCCCTGGTGGTCAAAGGCAAGAGGAGTGATTTCCCCTGCATCTTTTAACTCAACCAGGCATAGACATTTCTTGTGCCATCGTGTTTTCTGTTTCTCAGTCAGGTTCAATTTGGGCTGATTCTCCTCAAGGATTTCCGTGATTTCCTCTTCAGATAATTTTACATGGTTCTGTACAGCCTTCACTACCGCGGACGCCGTAATCCAGGAACTTCCCTTCTCAATGAAATAAAGGCGTTCCCCCTCAAAAACCCGGCTGTGGGGTATTTTCCTTCCCGCTGCCCCGCGCACAATCATTGTCTTTGTACCGGACAATATCTTATCCAATACCCTTTCACCCTTCTTGCCTGCATTATCACAATAAACCAAATGTACCATTTTCATTTCCTCCTGTCACCGGTATCCATATCTGACTCAGGTAATCCTCACCATACGGATTCCCGTCACTGTACCATTCCAGTTCCGGGCATGGCGCGTGGCGGAAGGGATATCTTACCAGCCATTCCCCGTTAAGGTATTTCCAGCCCTCCTGGATTGCCTGGGGCACCGGGCCCCTGCAGTCAAAAACAGCCCATGTCTGTTCCGGCAGTTCCAGTCCGGTCAGTCCCGGGGGAAGGATTTTGTCTGATATGACCATAATCGAATATTCCATTTCATCCATGTCCCCACCGCAAAGGCTGAACAGGCCGAACATCCCCTTTTGCGCGCCCGTGTCCAGGGAACGCAGGACCGGATAGGTACCGTCCTTTTGGCATTCACTCCAGAACCCGGGTATCTTTTCATAATGTTCCCCATCCGCACAGGAAACCCGTATGGTTTTCCCAATGAGCCGGAACCCGGCCTTCCTCTGGACCTGCCATGAAAACTGCCGTCTCTGCGCAATCTGCAATTTAGGCATCACGCGCAGCTTCACCTCATTTTCCCGTGCTTCCTTTGGGGGGATGCCATGAAACTGCTGGAATGCTTTTGTAAATGACGTGGGCGAGTTATATCCGTACTTATAGCTTATATCCACGATTTTCATGTCGGTGCTTTTCAGATCGTATCCTGCCAGCGTAAGTTTCCGGAAGCGGATATATTCAGCAAACCCCATCCCATTCATATAAGAAAATACTTTTTGAAAAAAGTCAAAGGAACAGCCTGCTATCCTTGATATCTCTTCCCTGTCAACCGGCTCTTCCCTGGCCTGCAGATTGTGTTCCACATGGTCTATGATGAGCTGCAGTTTTTTATTCCATTCCATGGCCTGCCCTCCTTTCGTTTGGACGATAGATATTTTACCATGTATCCCGGCTTCTTTCATCTCATTTTAAGTACCGGATGGATAGCATGGAACGGAAAAATAAAAACCGGCTGGTTTCCCTGCCGGTTTCCTGCTCACACATTGTCCGCTTTACTGCATATAATCCAGTGGGTCCACTGTCTTATCCTGATGCTTCATCTCAAAGAATACATTGACGCCTTCCACGGAATAATACTTGGTAGGCTCTGACACATAGCCAAGGGTCTGTCCCTCTTTCAGGTACTCTCCCTGGGCCACGCATACTTCCTTAAGCTGTCCGCAGGTTGCGGTGTACTCATTGCCCAGGTCCATGACAACATAGTTGCCGATTTCCTCATTGCTTCCCACTTCCAGGATCCTTGCATTGGCTGGCGCTGCCACCGGCGTGCTCACATCTGACTGGATAACGATTCCAGGGTTGCATTTGTACTGGTCAAGGGTGGGGAAATAAATGGTCTGGTCCATGCTGTAATCCAGAAGCACATTGCCTCTTACCGGCCACTGCATCCTGCTGGCGTCTGAAAAGTTAAGCACCAGCGCGTCTGCCGCATCCTTGCCGGCGCCTGCTTCTGCTGCCAGGTCATTGCCCTGGTTCTCGTTCTTTGCCACAGCTGCCTTGGTAGGAGCCGGGGTAACCTTCTGTGAATCCTTGACTGCATCGGATGCGCCTGCCACCTGGGCGGTTTCCGGCGTGGTTTCCTGGGCAATCATTTCTGGCTGGGGCATTTCAAGGTATGGATTTGTCTCAGTACCTTTTCCTCTTTGTACGGTAATGACACCTGCTGCGGCTACAATAGTCAGCAGGCCTAACACTAGCATGACAAGAAATAACTTATCCTTGAGCATCTGGTTTACTTTCTCTTTCACGTTTATCACCTCGGTACTATTCTTACCAAACCAGGGCGACTTATTCAGAAATGTAAGTAATATTTTTATAAAAATAACTCAGGATATCTTCTGCCTTCCAGCCGGCCTTTGCCTTCTCATTGGCAGCTGCCTGGCTTAAGCCGTAACCATGTCCGATGCCCTTTGCCACCGCCCGGATCTGGTCCTCATAGCTTTCCATTGTAAAGCAGGCGGACTGGAGTCCCAGGGCATACTGCACCTCTTCGCCGGAATAGCCGGCATTTCCAATCTGTATCTGGTCCACATAGCCCGCCGTGTCCCTGGACACAATCTGTATGGAATCCGGGATCTGTGACGCGTCCACTGAGCGGGCGCCTGTTTCCCCTTCCGGAATCCCGTTGATACGGGACACGAATTCATCTTTGGAAAATGTGGCAATCTGCATGTATCCCTCCGCTTCCACATCCCCCGGACAATCCACGTTTTCCAGGTAAGGGTGGGTAAAATCCCCCTTCCTCGTCATGCCTGCCGTGGCCCGGCAGAACATGGGGTCAATGCAGCGGTTCTCGTAGGTCATCACAATGCCGGAAGTGGCCTTTACCGCATCTTCCAGTTTCCTGTAATACTCAGGGAAACGGCTGGTGCCCCACAGGCTTTTTAACTGGTCCGCCTCCACATAGTCCATGTCCAGGGCCGACTCCGCTATCTCATCCATTTCCCCGGCCGCCTCCATCTGGCGGCAGATGTAGGTGCGCGCAATGATTGCCTGGGCCTTTAACGCCTCCGGCTCATAATCAACCGGCATCTGCCTGGCAATGACCCCGGGAAGATACTCCTCTATGTCCATATAATAAGAACCGCTGCTCCGGTCCAGCAGGATCCTGCGTTTTCCCGATACTTCCTTTTGCTGTTCATAGTGCAGCTCCTCCCCCCGGATGGTGCCTGTCCATGCAAGTGTGCCCACATAGGGGACCATTAGCCCGGTCAGGGCTGCCCATAGGATGCGTCTGTTCATGCACTCCCTCCCTCCTTTCCCTGAATGCGGCTGAAAAATCCCTCTGTCATCAATATATGTCCGGGACGGGCGCCCTATGTGCCGCCTTTTGGCGCATAAAAAAATATCGCCGCACCGGGCCGGGCCGGCGGGCGATATTTAGGATATTATATGATTTCCTGGGCGCCATGGGGCCGGGTCACTTCAAATCATAAATCCTGGTATATTTTTCCTTCAGATACCGCACATAATATTCCGGGTTAAAGTCCTCCCCTGTCACATCCTTTAATATCTGGCGGCTGGTCTTTAATTTTCCATACTGGTGGATATTTTCCTTCAGGTACTCACGGATGGCGTCAATGCCGCCGTCCGCCAGAAGTCCCTCAAAGTCCATGGTCTTCTTCATATGATAATACAGCTGTGCCCCAAAGGCGCTGCCCAGGGCATAGGACGGGAAATACCCGAAGGACCCCTGGGACCAGTGGATGTCCTGGAGCACGCCCTCTGCCGGGTTCTCAGGGCGTATGCCCAGATATTCCTCATATTTATCCGCCCAGATACCGGGCAGCTTCTCCACATCCAGGTCCTCCTCAATGAGCATTTTCTCAATCTCATACCGGATCAGCACATGAAGGCTGTAGCTCAGTTCATCCGCCTCGGTGCGGATAAGGCCCGGGGTTACTTTGTTGATGGCCTCCACGAACCGGTCCAGGTCCACCTGCCCCAGCTGGCTGGGGAACATTTCCTGCACCTTTTTATAGATGGGCACCCAGAATGCACGGTTGCGGCCAATGATATTCTCAAAGAACCGGGACTGTGACTCATGCATTCCCATGCTGGCCCCCTGTCCGGCCGGGGTAAGGGTTAAATCATCCCGGATTCCCAGCTCATAGATGCCGTGCCCGGCTTCATGGATGACGGAAAACAGGGAACTGTTCACGCAGTCCGTGTAGTGGGTGGTGATACGCACATCCTTATTGTGCAGGTTAGTTGTAAAGGGATGGGCGCTGACCGCCATGACACCGCGGTCAAAATCAAAGCCCACATACCCTGCCAGGAAACGTCCCAGTTCCTCCTGCTTTTCCTCAGGATAATCCCCTTTCAGGAAACCGTCCTCAATCTTTTTGCCTTCCTCCATTACCTTCTTGAGGAATGGCACCAGTTCCTTTTTCAGGACTCCGAAGAATTCATCCAGGTTCTCCATGGAGAATCCCTTCTCATAATCATCCAGCATGACATCATAGAGCTTTTTCCCATCCTTGGCCCGGTAGCCCGCAAACTTTTTCTGGAACCCGATGACCTTTTCAAGGGTTGGGGCAAATGCCTCAAAGTCCTGGTCTTTCTTAGCCTTGGCCCACACGCTGGTGGCCCTGGCGGTCAGGCGGGCAAATTCCTGATACTCCTCCTGGGGGATGCACATGGTCTGCTCCAGCTCCTCTGTCAGTTCCCTCACATTGGCTGCCTCTGCCTCTGACAGTCCGCCCTGCTCACGGCACTCCTTTAAAAGCTTCCTTATCCCATCGCAGGTCACTGCCTCAAAATATTCGCCTGACAGCACACCGATGACCTGGCTTGTCAGTTCCCCTGCCTCCTTTGGGGCAAGCGTCTCGTTGTCCCACTCAAATAAGGTCATGGCTGTCTTGATGGCCATGGCTTTGTCCATGTATGGTTTTAATTCTTCGTACGGCTTTGACATTTTCTCTCCTTCCTGCCCGACTGTCCATGATACAGAAACAGTAACAGGTCCTGGAAACGTGGCTGAAACGCGCTCCCATCCATATGATTCCCTGTCATTATACATCAATATACATGCGCACCGCAAATTTTATCTGTAAAAAAATACCGCTATGATTCTTACTTTTTTTCATATCAACGCATTAAAGTGCTTGCGCCATTGCTTTCAATATAGTACTATATATTCTATAGAATATAAAATAAACCGGAGACCCATCCATGATAGAAGATTTAAAAGCAGTCGGCAAGACCCCGCTCAGTGAAAAAGTATACAGCACCCTGGTGGAATCCATTGTAAAAGGCACCCTTCCACCTGGAACCAAGCTCCAGGAACAGCACGTGGCCAAACAGCTGGCTGTCAGCGCCACGCCGGTACGTGAGGCATTCCGGCGCATGGAGCGGGATGGTTTCATTGAAAGCATCCCCTACTGCGGCGTCGTGGTGAAGGAGCTGGACTATGAGGAAATCATGGATGCCTATGCATGCCGGGCCAACCTGGAGCTTATGGCGGTCCGGGAAGCCGTACATAAGATTACGGACCAGCAGTTAGACCTTCTGGTCCATCTGTCCCACAGCGCTGCCAGCGAAGATGATTTCATGAAGACCTCGGAAAACAGCAGCCGTTTCCACCAGACCATCTACCAGGCAGCGGGCAACAAGGTCCTGATCCATCTGATGGATTCCCTCAGCACCGTCATCCTGCGGGATATGAAGTATTCGGCCATGGATCCCAAGCGCGAACAGGAGATACTGTCCGAACACAAGCGCATCGTCCAGGCATTCCTTGACTGCGATGAGGAAAAGGCGGTCAGGGCCATGTCCGTCCATCTGGACAACGGGCTTGCCTATATGAAAAAGAGAAGGTAACCCTTCTTTTTTTGCCCCGATATATTCTATAGAATATTTAATATTGAATATCTGTCCTGAAATCAACATCAGGCAGGAACATATATAATACCATTGGAATGGAGGTAACAGAATGAAGAAAATACTGATGGCCCGAGGGGCCGACAAGGTGGTATCCACCTGTGTCAAAGTAAAACCGGGCGAGAAGGTGCTGATCATCACGGAAGCTTCCCGCCTGTCCATTGCGGAGGCCATTGCCGCAGCCGTATACCGGGTCCAGGCAGAGCCTATCCTGCAGGTCATGGTCCCCCGTGACACGGACGGACAGGAGCCGCCGGCTCCCATTGCAGCTGCCATGAAGGCCAGCGACGCGTTTATTTCCGTGGTGGGCAGGTCCATCACCCACACCCACGCGGTAAAGGACGCCATTGCAGCCGGTTCCCGCGGCGTGGTGCTGACCCAGTTCACCGAGGACATGATGATACACGGAGGAATTGAAGCTGATTTCGAAGCAGCCAAAACAGAATGCAAAGCCGTGGCAGCCGCGCTGGCAGGCTCAGAGGAAATCCATCTGACCACCGCCATGGGAACCGACCTTTACTACAGTGCCGCAGGAAGGCGCGGCAACGCCCTTTACTGCATGGTGGACAAGGGTGAGTTCTCAACCATACCCACGGTGGAGGCCAATGTCTCGCCTCTGGAAGGCACTGCCAACGGCGTCATCGTGGCGGACGGAAGCATTCCATACATAGGAATCGGCGTCCTGGACGAGCCGGTGCGCTGCATCGTTGAAAACGGAATGATTGTCTCCATCGAAGGCGGCCGCCAGGCCAGGATGTTAAAGGCGGACCTGGACAGCAAACAGGACCCCAATGTCTATAATGTGGCTGAGATGGGCCTTGGGCTGAACCCAAACTGCCGCTTCATGGGCTTCATGCTGGAGGATGAAGGCGTCTACGGCACCGCCCACATCGGCATCGGCACCAGCATCACACTGGGCGGCACGGTCAAGGCTGCCTGCCACTATGACCTGATCATGAAGGACGCAACCGTAACTGCTGACGGAAAAACCATTTTAAAAGACGGAAAAGTCGTACTGTAAGGAGGATATGATATATGACAAAAGAAAAAACCAGGAATAAGTCCCTGTTCAACCGTTTCTTGGACGTAGTGGAACGGGCAGGCAACAAGCTCCCCCATCCAATCGTTCTGTTCGGCCTCTTCGCCCTGGGCGTGGTGGTCATCTCCGGGCTGCTTCACGCCATGGGCGTTTCCGCGGAAGGCGAATTAATCAACAGCAAAACCGGGGAAGTGGAACACACCATCGTCACGATCAAAAGCCTGTTCAACACCAGCGGCATTGTCTACATGATGACCAATGCGGTTAAGAACTTCACCGGCTTCGCGCCGCTGGGCACCGTGCTGGTGGCCATGCTGGGCGTGGGCGTGGCGGAACAGAGCGGCTGGATATCCTCCCTGTTGCGAAAGACCGTGGAAATCACACCGGCAGCCCTTATCACACCGGTGGTGGTATTCTTAGGATGTATGTCCAATGTGGCGGGGGACGCGGGCTATGTGGTGCTGATTCCCATCGGCGCCCTGATGTTCATGGCTTACGGCCGTCACCCCATGGCCGGGCTGGCAGCCGCCTTTGCAGGTGTTTCCGGCGGATTCTCGGCCAACCTGCTGGTAGGCACCCTGGATCCCCTGCTCTCAGGAATCACCAATGAGGCCATCCGTATCGTGGACGCCAATTACACGGTACAGCCCACAGGCAACTGGTTCTTCATGTGCGCCTCCACCTTTGTCATCACCATACTTGGCACCATCATAACAGATAAAATCGTGGAACCACGCCTAGGGAAATTTGAAGGCGGGACAGATACCGCCGGTTTCACCTCCAGCTCCATGTCACAGGAAGAGAGCAAGGCCCTCAAGACAGCCAACATCGTCCTGGTGGTCATGGTCGTCGGAATGATTGCGCTGCTCATCCCCCAGTCCTCCTTCCTGCGCAACCCCGAGACAGGAAGCCTGGTGGACGGCTCTCCCTTCATGGACAGCATCATCATACTGATCGCGCTCTACTTTTTCGTTCCCGCCGTTGTTTACGGCAGGAAGGCCGGGACCTTTAAGGACCACCGGGACGTATGCGGCTCCATGAGCAAGAGCATGGCTTCCATGAGCACCTATATCTCACTGGTATTCGTGTCATCCCAGTTCATCAACTATTTTAAATACACCAACATCGGCACCATCATCGCACTGAAGGGCGCCAACTTCTTCGGCGCATCGGGAATCGGGCCAATACCGCTGATCATCCTGTTTGTCATCTTCTCCGCATTTGCCAACCTGTTCATGGGTTCTGCCTCTGCGAAGTGGACCATCCTGGCGCCAGTGTTCATTCCCATGTTCATGCTCCTTGGCTTCTCACCGGAGCTGACCCAGGTGGCGTACCGTATCGGCGATTCATGTACCAACGTCATCACCCCGCTTATGTCCCAGTTCGCAACCATCATCATTTTCGCAAAACGCTACGATGACAATGCGGGAATCGGAACCCTGGTGGCAACCATGCTTCCATACAGCCTGATCTTCCTCATCGGATGGACCATCCTCCTGGCATTATGGATGGCCTTCGGCCTTCCGCTCGGCCCCGGCGTTTCACTGATGCTGTAGGAAAGAGGAATACATATGGTCAACCGGAATCGATTACTGGAAACATTCATGGAATATGTCAGGATTGACAGTGAATCAGGAGATGAAAGGGAAATGTGCCTGATGGTGGAACAGGACCTGAAGGCCCTGGGCGCGGACGTGATACGGCAGGGAAATGCACAGGACACCCATTCCAATGGCTGGAACCTGCTGTGCACCCTGAAGGGCAGTCCCGGCCATCCTCCCCTTATCCTCTCAGCGCACCTGGATACCGTATCTCCCGGAAAGGGAATCGAACCAGTCCTTGGACAGGACGGCGTCCTGCGCAGCAAAGGCCCCACCATCCTTGGCGGGGACGACAAATGCGGGGTAGTGGCCATGGTGGAACTGGCCCGGTCCTTAAAGGACCATCCGGTTCCCCACCGCACGGTCCAGCTTATCTTCACGGTGGGGGAGGAAAGCGGACAGTACGGGGCAAAGGCCCTGGAAAAAGACCGTTCCCTCCTGGAAACGGGTAATGCCCTGGTGCTGGACTCCAGCGGTCCCCCAGGGCGCATGGTCATCTCCGCCCCAGGCCACGCCGTAATCCGGGCCGTCATCACAGGCAAGGCTTCCCATGCAGGCAACCGCCCCCTGGAAGGAATCAGCGCCATCACCACGGCTGTCCGGGCCGTGGCTGCCATGAAGCTGGGGAAGGTGGATGAGGAGACCACTGCCAACATCGGAACACTCAGCGCCGTGGGAGCCACCAATGTGGTAAACCCCCGCACGGAATTCATTGCCGAGGCCAGAAGCCGGAACAAGGAAAAGCTCAAGGCCCAGACAGACCATATGACGGACTGCCTGAAGGCTGCCTGCCATGAATCCGGCGCGGCGCTGGATTATGAAATTGAACATTTATATGAAGGGTTCGATATCCCGGAGGACCATCCCTTCTTATTGGAGCTGTCAGGGATATTCCGCTCCATGGGCATTTCCCCCTTCACCGCCTCCTCCGGCGGGGGCAGTGATGCCAACGCACTGAACGCCATGGGAATCATGGCCGTGAACCTGGGCGTGGGGATGACCAGGGGGCATTCAACGGAGGAGGAGCTGGCAGAGACAGACCTGTATGATACGGCGCGGTTTCTGTGGGAGGCAGCCATATTTCACGGGCACGACTCTTGCCGGGGCTGAGCCACATTTCCCAGACACTCCCGCGCCCGGGCTGAGCCACATTCCCAGGCAAGCCCCGCCCTGCCAGTCCGGCCATCACGCGGCGCTGTAAGCCGCAATCCCGATAAAGAACACCACGGTCATCAGCGTACCCACGGAGAGGGTGGTGGATATATAGGCCCCATCCTCCCCCGTGTCCGCAAACAGCGGTATGATAAAGGGCGCGGGCAGGGCGTACATCAGCAGCATTGCCATGAAAAGCTCCTTATCAAAGGGAGTTACCGTGAATATGACGGCGCTGCCCGCTGCCAATACCGCTGCCAGCACTGTCAGGCGGAGCAAGACCGTCTTCACCACCGGGGCCATCAGCTCCCGTCTAAGTTCCAGCTCATATCCCACCACAATCAGGATCACGCCCGCGGTGGGCGCCGTGATGAAGTCAATGAGACTTGTCACGATTCCTCCCATCTGCGAGCCAAGGATCATTCTTCCAGCTCCCGACACCCCCAGTATGATACCTGCCGCCATGCCCAGGCACGCCTTATTGGACACAAGGCTGGCAACCACGTCCCGGGCCCCTGTCTTCTGCCCGTCCGTAATCTTAAGGGCCGACAGGTACACCGTGTACGCAAACACGGTCTGGCCGATATCAACCGTCGCAAACACGGAGGTTGCGCCGCTGCCCCCAATCAGGGCAAAGAGCGCGTATCCCAGCATCCCGCCCTCTGCCGAACTGAGCAGGAAGGGCATGAAACGGTCATATGGCTTCACAAACCGCCTGGTCAGGAAACCAAATCCCAAGGCAATGCCAAATCCCGCATAGACCACCGCAAACACAAGCAGCACCCTCATACTGTAGGAGGCTGTCAGAAATGCGTTGAAAAGCACCACCGGCAGGGTGATGTTCCCAATCAGGCCCTTCAGTCCGGCCAGCCCCTTGTCGTCAATATACTGTTTTTTCCTGCACAGGCATCCCAGGCCAATCATGGCAATCACGGGCGCCACCATCTGGGCTATTTTTAAAGCCAGTTCCATTTTCCATCCCCCATTTTCCTAAAATCCTGAAACAAAAGGCAGGCCAACAACGCAGCCTGCCTTTTTTAACCAGTTGATCCGAATCCTTTTCATGTCTCAGGGCATCTTCCAACCGCGCCCCAGCCATCCTTTAGTGGATTGCATCCTCAAAGAATTCATATGCTTCCTTATCCGTAAATCCTTCATGCACAATCTTGCCGATGGCTGCCGCCATCTCCAGGGAATGGGTGCTCTGGAAGATGTTCCTTCCCATATCCACACCGCGCGCCCCTCCGCTGATTGCGTTGTAGGCCAGGGTCAGGGCTTCCTTCTCCGGAAGCTTCTTGCCGCCTGCCACTACAATGGGTACCGGGCAGGCCGCCACTATCTCTTCAAAGTTCTCACAGTAATAGGTCTTGATGATATTGGCGCCCATCTCTGCAACAATACGGGTAGCCAGCTTAAAGAACCGGTCCGTGCGCTCCATCTGTTTGCCAACAGCCACAACGCCCATGGTCGGGATGCTGTATCTCATTCCCAGGTTGATTGCCTTAGAAAGGTTCTCAATGCTGGACAGCTGTCCGTCCGCGCCGATAAAGGTCTGGATGGCCATACAGTCTGCATTCATGCGGATTGCGTCTTCGATGTCAACAGCCAGGATCTCATGGGATAAATCATCGTTGAGCATGGAGGAACCGGAAGTGGAACGCAGGGCAATGCCCTTGCCGCAGTCCGGTGACACGCAGGAACGCAGTGCCCCCCTGGTGCCCATCAGCACATCCACGTAAGGAACCAGCTTGGGAATCACCAGATCCAGACGCTCCAGGCCCGCGGTCGATCCCATGAAATATCCATGGTCAAATGCAAACATTACCGTATTGCCGCTTTTGGGGTTAAAAATGTTGGACAGATGTTTCTTCATGCCCCAGTCCAGATGATTGGCCCCCTTCACATAGAATCCTTCATTATTGGCAAAAGGAACGTTCACGTGATAATCCTTTGCAACCTTTACGCCTTCCAAATCAGCCATAATCAAAAATCTCCTTCCAAGTCTTTTCTTACAGTTTAATCAATTTTGTCCTATTTTTCAACTTAGAAGTTATAATCGTTCATGTTGTCTGCGTTGAATACGGTACGCTCAGGCAGCAACACAACGCCGTTGTTGACTTCTGCTGTGGATGCGCCTTCAACCAGGCAGTCATTTGGCATAACTTCTACTTCACCGATGCTGGGGATATCAATCTTGTCGCCTACATGTACTTCGTTGCCTGCTGCAAGGTAAGCTGCAAGGTAGCATCCCATTGCGCCCTGTACGCCGCAGTCCCAAAGGCCCCACTGCTCAATTACGCCAGCTGCGCAGTAATCCTTGATGGACATTGGGGAAGCAAAACCGGTAATTGTAACGTCATCCTTTGTAAGGCCCTTGTTCTGGGCAGCTTTACACTGTCCGGGAAGCGCGGTGGAGTCGTTACAGATGATCAGGTCAATATCAGAGTGTGCTTCCAGGATGGATGCGCCGATGGAAACAGCCTTCTCTGCATCCTGCTCTGAGTAATAGTTATCAGGAGCTACATTTTCCCAGTTGGGGAAGTTTTCCTTGATGTAGGCTTCGCCTGCAACCTGCCAGGAGTTCTGGTCAGCAACCGTTGCCTGTGAATAATGCCAGCAGTACTTAATTGTATCAGCCTTTACGTCCTTGCCGCGGTTGGTTAAGGAATCAGCGCCCATGTCAACCAGCATCTTTCCTAACAGGTCCGGTGTTCCCTGGCTTACCATCAGGGTACGGGCCGTATCGGAAACGTCTGAATCCCATGTAACAACGGTTACGCCTGCATCCTTTGCCTCTGTCAGGGCTGAATCCAGTCCGGTGGCATCCACGGAAGATACACAGATTGCATCCACGCCGCTGGCAATTGCGTTGTTGATTACATTTACCTGGTCTGCAACCGCCGCGTTGGCGCTGCCCTGGTAATCAACGGTAAAGCCCCACTCCTTGGAGTATTCCTGGGCGCCGTTATTAGCGGACTCGAAGAATGCATTGCCGGTCAGCTTGGGGATGAATGCAACGGTCAGGCCGGATACGTCCGCGCCTGCTGCCGGAGCCTCAGCTGCAGTCTCTTCCTTTTTCTCTTCCGCCTTTGTCTCAGCTGCCTCTGCCTTTGTCTCAGCCGCTGTTGTGGGCGCTGCCGTTGTAGGGGTGCTTCCACCGCCGCCGCAGCCTGCCAGTGAAACGGTCATTGCTCCTGCGAGAACCACTGATAACAATTTTTTCTTCATAATCTTGTTCCTCCTTAATAAATTATTATAGTTTTTTTGCATGTTCGTATTTACAGGGAAATCCTGTTCCCATAATACCTTTTTATTTTTTCTTTTTATGGACCAGCGCGATGATCTTCTGGTTATTCACCAGGGATCGTCCGATGACCACCACAAGCAGGATCAGGCCCACCGGGATATCCAGATACTGCTGGCTTACCTTAAAGCAGAGGGGAAGCCCGAACCTTAAGACGCCGATGACCACCGCTGCCAGGGCTGTTCCAAGGACACTTCCCTTGCCGCCCGTGCTCAGGGTTCCTCCCAGCACCACCGCCGTGATGATGGGCATGGTCAGGGTTGCGCCGATGTCGCTCTTGGCAGTTCCCAGATAGGAGGTCAGAACAATGCCTGCAACCGCCGCGCTCATGGCGGACAGCACATAGGTGCTGAGGATGACCAGCCTGCTGTTGATGCCTGAATACTCGGCCGCATTCTGGTTCACGCCGATGAGGAAGATCTGCCGTCCATACTTGGTCCTATGAAGCAATATGTAAGCAATGACGGCCAGGGCCAGGAAAATGAGCACCTGGTTGGGTATGACGCCGAACAGCTTAAACTTGGTAATCCTTATAAAGCTGTCAGGAAACCCGTTAATGCCTTTGTAGCTTTCCGTGGCCGACAGGTTGGATACCAGCAGCGCAAGGCCGGAGAACAGGAAGCTGCCACCCAGCGTTACCACCATGGGCTGGACCCCGCAGTAGGCCACGAAGTATCCGGAAAGGGCGCCGCACAGCGCTGCCACCACGATTCCAAGAAGGGCTGCCGCCCAGATGTTAAGTCCCCAGTCCTGCCAGGACACGCCCAGGACAATGGAGGTCAGGCCCACAATGGAACCGGCCTGTATATCGATTCCTCCTGTAATCATTACAAAGGTAACGAACAGGGAAATGATACAGATGGAAATCATATCATTGATGCTCCCGAACAACACCCGGGGCATCAGGAACTTGCTGTTAGCTGTTGCGAATATGATGAACTCAAGGACCAGGATACAGAGCAGGACGGTCTCCCAGCTTTTAAATGCCTTTTTCATGACTGAACCCCTCCTTTTTTATCAGCATCCGCCGCTGTCCTTGCTGACAGTATGTGGTGCCGGTTCTTCAGGATGGCCCTGTTCTGCGTTACGGTATTGATGACCACGATGGTAATCAGCAGGATGCCTGTAATGGTATTGTCGTAATCAGAGGAGAAGCCCAGGAATACAAGAATCCTGCTGATACTGGACATGATGATGGCGCCGATGGACGCGCCAATCAGGCTTCCCTGTCCTCCTGTCAGTGCAATGCCTCCCAGGACACAGGCCGCGATTGCCTTCATCTCATAGCTGTTGCCCGCGGTGGGCGTTATGAAGCCGATCCGGGAGGTGTAAATCATGCCTGCCGCGGCAGCAAATATACCGCTCAGTATGTAAGCCATGATTTTGGTCTGGGTTGCGGGTATGCCTACAAGGGTGGCGCCTGCCGCGTTGTCCCCCACGGCAATGAAGTATTTGCCCTTCTTGGTCTGTGTCAGTATCAGATGGCCTGCAACCACAATCAGGATGGTCACCGCGTAAAAGGTGGTGAGCTGCCCGGCTATCAGGGTATTGGACATCCTTGTATACTCGGCGGGAAGGTTCTCCACCCACGCCCCCTTTGTATACACATAAATCAGTCCGCGCACCACACCGTTGACGCCAAGGGTAAATATAAGGGATGGGATCTGAAGCACGGAAACCCCAAATCCATTGACAAACCCTATCACTGCCCCGATGGCCAGCGCTGCCAGTATGGCTACCAGCCAGTTGGATCCGTCCCTCAGCAGGGTTGCCCCCACTGCGGCGGACATGCCCAGGGTGGCGCCCACCGATACATCAATCTCACCCGTAAGGATGACAAAGGCGCTGCCCACTGCCAGCAATGTAAACACCACGCTGTCGTTAAAGCAGTTTAAGATGGATGTGGGCTGCCAGAAAGCCGGGTTTACACATCCCACAATGAATATCAATGCTGCCAGAAATAGAAAACTGCTCATTTCATGGGATTTGATTATCTTTTTCATTTGATTCATGTCTCTCCACCTGCTTTCATTCTTCTGCCACACCAAAGGATGCTGCCATCAGGCTGGCCTGGCTGATTTCCGCCTTGGACAGTTCTCCCTTGATACGCCCGGAAAATACCACCACTGCCCGGTCGGAAAGCTCCACGATTTCTTCCATATCAGAAGATATCAGCATGATTGCCACGCCCTGGGCCTTCAGTTTATGAATAATGGAATACACATCGCCCCTGGCCGCGGCGTCAATGCCACGGGTAGGCTCATCCAGGATGACCAGCTTGGGGTTGGTGGAAAGTGACCTTCCGATAACGATTTTCTGCTGGTTTCCTCCGGAAAGGCTTCCGGCCGTCTGGTCCTGGCCCGTTACCTTGATACGGAAATCATCGATGTAGCGCTGGGCAACTTCCCTTTCCGCTTTCCGGTCCAGGAAAAACCCGCCCATCTTCTTATCCATTAATAAGGAAGACGTTGTGTTGGCTGCCACGTCGCTGATGCCGAACAGGCCGTTCAGCCGCCTGTCCTCAGGCACGTAATTGATGCCTGCCTTCAGCACCTCTGCCGTGGAAAGACCGGTTACATCCTTACCGTCCAGGATTGCCTTTCCTTTTAAGACCTTATCCCTTCCGAATATGGTGGTGGCCAGCTCCGTACGTCCGGCGCCCACCACTCCGGCCACTCCCAGTACCTCGCCGGGGTATACCTTCAGGTTCACGTCCTCGAATCCGTATCCGGAATAATGCTGCAGTTCAAACACCGGCTTCAGGCCTTCGTAGTGAATGGACCCAGCCGTGTCCTTGCCGTCCTTTAATTCAGATTCATCCATATTGGGAGGAAGGAGTCCCTTTACCAGCATCTCCCTGGAAAAATCAGCAACGCGTCCTTTTAATGTAATGATACCGTCCCTCATGATTGCCACATGGGTGGCTATCTGGAACACCTCCGCCAGACGGTGGGTTATGTAGATGATCCCAATGCCCTTCTGCTTTAAATCCTCCACTATCTTAAAAAGGCTTTCCACTTCGTCAAATGTCAGGGCGCTGGTAGGTTCATCCAGAATCAATACCCTTGCGTTCCTTAAAAGCCCCCTCAGCAGCTCAACCAGCTGCTGCTCTGCAATGGAAAGGCTCATGGCCTTCCTGGTCAGGTCCAGGTGCCAGCCAATGTCATCCATGATCTGGATCAGCCGCTTCCTTAAGGGACCTGTCTTTTCCTTGAAACCGATCAGCACGTTCTCCTCAACCGTCATGTTGGGAAAAAGCATGGGTTCCTGGGGTACCATGTAGACCCCTTTTGCAAGTATGACCGAAGGTTTGAAGGTACTTATCTTCCCGCCTGCAATCACAAGCTCCCCTTCGTCAGGCTGGTAGATACCCATGATGATCTTCATCAGGGTGCTTTTTCCAGCACCGTTCCCACCTATCAAAGCCAGCACCTCGCCCTTACCAACATCCAGGTCAATTCCTTTTAAAACTGCGTTTAAGCCAAATGTCTTAAAGACGCCGCGGGCAGAAAGCAGCATGTCTTTTGAATCACATGTTCCTGCTTGACTCATGTTTACCCTCCTTAGCGCATCTGTATTTATCGTTTTTGATATTTTTGTTTGTTGATAAAACATTTGTAACACTTGTAAGTATACGGGAATGACATAAGTTTGTCAAGGGGTTTTCAGCATTTTAACATGATTTACGCGAATCCGCCCGGACCATTTTTAGTGGTTTGTACCTTTTACTTTTCTGTTTTGCCTTATTTTTTCACGAATTAGTGCGCATTTATTAAGGTTCATTCCCCTATTTCATGTGTATTTCCCCCAATTTTGCATATTGACATTAATGTTGCCCTTTGATATACTAATGTCAAAGTAAACATTTTATTTGAATCAAAACATTTGTTTCACTTCTTTTCTATTGTTTGGCTTCATATGTTTTGCTTCATAATATAAATCATGTTACAAATCGTGATACAGGAGGTGTTAGGGCCGGTATGGATTATGAAGATTCCTTAATCGTTAAAACAGCCTGGTACTATTATATAGAAAACATGACCCAGCAGAAGATTTCCGAGAAGCTGGGGATATCCCGCATGAAGGTCATCAAGCTGCTGGAAAAGGCCAGACAGACAGGGGTGATTCAGTTTAAGATTTCTCCTGAGCGGAGCCAGCAGCTGATGCTCGAACAGAAACTCACCACCCAGTGGAACTTAAAGGATGTCTTCGTGGTACCCACCCCGCCGAACGGCTCCAACCTTAACGAGACCATTGCCCAGGCAGCCGCCATGTATATCGGCGACAGGCTGACGGAGAACATGTTCATCAACATGGGATACGGGGACACCCCCAGCAGGGTGCTGAACCATCTGGCCACCATAGCCGAATCCCCCATCTCCGTGGTTTCCCTCACAGGCGGGGTCAGCTATTACCTGCCCAATATCCGTTCCAACATCTTCAATGCCAAGCTTTACCTGTACCCCGCCCCCCTTCTTGTATCCTCCAAGGAGATGTGCAAGGCCATGCGTGACGAGCCGCCCATCCAGGAGATTGCAAGGATGGTCCGCCTGGCCACCATGACCGTGGTGGGAATCGGGGCCATGAACGAGGATGCAACCATTATCTCCAACGGTATCTTGAATCCCAATGACTTCCTGTACCTTTCCATGCAGGGAGCGGTCGGCGATATACTGACCCACTTTTTTGACAAGGATGGCAGCCCTATCCACAGCGACATCGAGGAACGGCTGTTCAGCACCTCGTTGAATACATTGAAGAGCCTGAATAATGTAATCGGCATATCCGGCGGTCCCCAGAAGGTGGATGCCATACGCGCCGCCCTCAGAGGCAGTTATCTGGATGTTTTAATCACGGATGAGGACACTGCGATGCAGCTGATTGATTTAGATTAAAGGAGAAATCAAAAAGGAGGAGTTACATATGTCAAAGAAATACTTTCTTGCTGTTGATGCCGGTACAGGCAGCGTCCGGGCGGTCCTGTTCGATCTGGACGGCAACCAGGCCGCATGTGTGCAACAGGAATGGGAGCACAAGGAAGACCCCAGATATCCGGGCAGCATGGATTTTGACTGGACATACAACTGGGAACTGACCTGCGGATGCATCCGGGGCGTACTGAAGGAATCAGGAATCGCGCCGGAAGAGATTGCAGCCGTCTCCACCACCTGTATGAGGGAGGGGATTGTACTCTACGACGGATCAGGCAGGGAAATCTGGGCCTGTGCCAACGTGGATGCCAGAAGCGATGATGAAGTGGGCCGCCTGCGCCAGGCCTATCCCGGCCAGGAAAAGGAACTGTATCTGGAGTCCGGACAGACCTATGCCCTGGACGCCCTGCCACGTCTTCTGTGGGTCAAGGACAAGATGCCGGAAGTATACGAAAAGCTGGCCTATGTGGGCATGTTTAATGACTGGCTCATCTATAAGATGACCGGGGTCCTGGCCGTGGAACCCAGCAACGGTTCCACCACCGGCCTGTTCAGCCTCAAGAAGAGGGACTGGGATCCTACCATTGCAGAGCGCTGCGGACTGCGCACCGACATTTTCCCCGAGGTACGCGAGTGCGGCTCCACCGCCGGGACCGTGACAGCCCAGTGTGAGGCCCAGACAGGACTGGCCCAGGGCACGCCCGTGATTGTGGGCGGCGGCGACGCCCAGTTAGGCTGCATCGGCGTAGGGGTGGTGAAGCCAAACCAGGCAGCTGTCTTTGGCGGCAGCTTCTGGCAGTATGAGTACAACACAGGGGACGGCCAGACCGACCAGGACTGCCGTGTCCGCGTCAACTGCCACGCCGTACCGGGCGTATGGCAGTACGAGGCCCTTGCATTTAAACCCGGCCTTGTGATGCGATGGTTCCGGGACGGCTTCTGCCAGGCCGAGAAGGAGCTGGCAAAGCTTGAGGGTACGGACCCTTACGATGTGATGAACCGGTATGCCAAGGATATACCGGCCGGATGCTACGGCATGATGTGTACATTTTCCGATGTCATGAACTTCATCAGCTGGAAGCATGCTTCGCCCACCTTTACCAACTTTGAACTGGACCCGGTGCGATTCTCTAAGTACACGTTCTACCGCGCCATCCTTGAGAACACAGCCCTGGTCACCAGGGGCCATCTGGACCTGGTCCGGGAGGCCACTGGCAACCAGCCTGAGGAAATCATTTTCGCAGGAGGCGCTTCCAAAAGCCCGCTGTGGTGCCAGATACTGTCCGATGTGCTGGGACTTCCCGTGAAGGTCCCGGTTGTCAAAGAGGCAACAGCCCTGGGCGCCGCCATCCTGGCAGGCTATGGGGTAGGGATATACGACGACATGTCAGAGGCAGCCGGGAAGCTGGTGAAATGGGACACCACCTATGTCCCTGATATGGAGAACCATAAGATTTACTGTGAAATGTATGAACAATGGCGCAAGGTTTACAAGGCTCAGCTGGATATCTGCAACCAGGATCTGACCAAGAGCATGTGGGCTGCCCCAGGATTATAGAATAGGAGGACATATTAAGATGTTTATTGTAAATGAGAGTGAGAAAGAATACCGCTTCGGCAATAGCGGCCCCAAATACCTGATGAAAGGCCCGAGGATGAATTTTGCAGTGGTGCAGTTCCAGCCAGGGGAGGATTTTAAGGCGCATTACCACAATATCATGGAGGAGAACTTCTTTGTCCTGGAAGGAGAAATCGACATTGTGGTCGACGGGACCGTGCATCATTTAAAACAAGGGGATCTGATTCATATAGAACCTTCTGAAATCCACTACTGCGTCAACTCTTATGATAAGACAGTGAAGATGATATCCACATTGGCTCCTTATCAGGAAGTGGATAAGGTGGAGATTGAGGATTATACTTATTGATGGGATACCGTTTGGGGAAGGGTCCGGCTGTGGATATGGCCGGGCCCTTTTTTCATTCCTTTATTGAAAGACTATAGATAATCTGGTAGAATAGTTATCAGGAAAGCACTCATGACAGGAGTGGCAACCTCCTAGACTTGTAAAACCGGTTCGCCGGAATACATAAGAAAGGAGGTAGCGCCTATGACAGCATATGAGATTATTTCAATCTTCATAGGGATATTGGCTTTGTTAATATCCTTTGGTAGTCTGATCGTAGCGATTATCGCCTTTCTCGACAAGAGAAAAAAGCGTAAATAAAATGCCCACCCTGTCTGGTCCACAGGGTGGGCGGTGTCCGTAAGGACATTTAGAATCCCCATCTAGGAGCATCCACTTTTGGAGTGGGTGCTTTCTTTTACACTTCTATTATAGTCAATCCTCATCTTGATTTCAAGTGATTCTTAGAAATTCCTTCTTAATTTTCACCTCCTGTATACACGATACGCTGATTGGACATGCCAAAATACACAGTCTAAATACCGATACCCTTTTTATATAGAAGAAAATCCTTTGTTTTCAAGCCATTTCAAGTGATAAATATGATTCTGCTTTTCTTGTTGTATAGGCTGCACAGGCTCTTAAAAAATCAATGTTCTTTCTATCCGGGCTTACTAATAATAAAAATTCCTGCTCTTTCATTCACCTGCCTGACTGCCTGCCAAAAGCCGAAAGCCTTGATTTTCTTTATTTTTAGTAAATGTCCTTATTGCGCCCTCGCTGAAGCGGGTGTTCCGGCCTTGGCTGCCCTGAAATGCTCACCTGTAAAATCATCTTTTGCAGTTTCCAAATCTTCCTTTGCAACTATAAGACGATGCATGGCAAGGTCCCTAGGATTTCCACTATTAGGTAGCATACAATTCGACCCCCTCATTTTTTACATTCTTATAAAAAGGGTCCGCCGGAAGCCAGTATTGGAAATGATTTATATTTTTAACAATCGGCATAATCAGAATGTCATGGTCCAGATTAAAATCAAAGGTTATGTCAGAAACCATACGCCCTTTTTGTTTTATGGTATCCTCCGATGAATCCACAAGAATCATAATATCTATATCTGAGGATTCGGTATAATCTCCCCTTGCATAGGAACCATATAAAATAACAGCCTTTAATTCACGCCCATATATCTCATGTATTCTATTCACGTACTGAAAAAGTACATCTTGGGTCTGATTTTGCAAAATACCACTTCCTCTCTGTTTTACGTTTTGGCATATATCAGCTGTATCTCTTTTCATTATATCCGATTGATGAATGCCTTACAACATTTTCCGGAATCTAAACCAGAAAAAATCAGCTAAGAAGGATTTTCTGCAGATATTATTTGAACATTTCTGAATTACAGGGGTTACTTCATCTCTTTGGAGTCAAATCGGAGTCAAAAGGGCGCCCTGCCCTCGCAGAACGCCCTTAATTACGTCACTATTCACTTAAAAATACTTCTTGCTTCCCCAAAGATTACTCTTCTTCAAATCCAGATACTCATTATATGCTTTTTCCAGTATCTGCTTCTCATTCGAAAACTTCAGCAGATGGTATGCTTCATAGAACTTATAATATCCGGAATCCAGAAAGTACTCTTCCCGCTGTGGTTTGCTGTAATAGCTGTCGGCCATCATCAGATACCAGTGTACGTCCTTTTCCACCACGTCCTGTGGGGTGTTGAATGAATATTGGCTCTTGCCGATATACTTGATAATGGATGCACTGACACCGGTCTCCTCCTTTACCTCGCGGAGCGCCGTTTCCTTATACTCTTCGCCAGCTTCTACTGTTCCCTTAGGCAATACCCATCCTTCATACTTATTCTTATAGTTCTTGTAAAGGACGAGAATCTTCCCTCGAAATATAACCACACCGCCGCAGCTCGTTGCCTCAATCATTGCAATTCCTCCTGGTGTTGGTGTGAACCTGGCCGTGCTGTCGCCATACCCGAAAGTACGGCGGCACTGACCATAACTGGTCTTAGTATACAACTTTTGGAAAGGATATGCAAGGTTTATCTGTGTTTTGGGGCTGGGAGGTAACTGGTAATTCATTTGGTAATTCATCATGTTCACACTTTTAGTAATTTATTTTAATCCGCCAAGGCAGAATAAACCAAAACAGATTGCCGGCACAGCCTTCCATCCGAAAAAAAGGATACCCCCGCATATTACACAAGGTATCCTTTCTGCCAATCTCCTATCTATCCCGCCTGTCCTATCCAGATATCATTCCAGGCCACGCGGGCTTTTCCAAATCCCCACAGGTCTTTCCAAATTCCCGCAGGCTTTCCAGACCGATGCAGGCCTCTCCAAGCCTTCTCAGGCTATTCCAGACCCACGCAGGTTTTTCAGATTCCCGCAGACTTTCCCAGGCCCACGCAGGCCTTTCCCAGCCTCTCACAGGCTTTTCCACCCACGCAGGCTTCCTCAATACTGCCTCAACCCCCTGATACTGAGTTCAGCGCTCTCAAGCACATCAATCTTACTGTTATCCTGTTCTACAACGACCCATGAAAGCCCCAGCGCCTTTGCGCAGGAGAGAATCCGCAGGTTATTCATGTTCCCGGTGCCGATGGCGCAGAATGTAGGCGCTTCCTCCCCATCATCCGAAACCGTGCCGCCAAGGCTCTCATAATCCTTGACGTGGATCATTTCAAGCCGGGATTTCTTCCCTTCCATGTAATCCACGGGATCCACCCCTGCGAAATAGGCCCAGAACGTATCCAGCTCCAACCCCACCGAATCATCCGCAGATAAAATGGAGTCCAGGACATAGCCGTTCCCGCCTGCATCCTCCTTGAATTCAAAATCATGGTTGTGGTACAGCAGGCGCACGCCGTATTTCCTGCCGAGGGCAATCAGATCCGGAATCATGTCCTTTATCTTCTGATAGCCTTCCCCGGTACGAAGCCCGGGCGCCAGCCAGGGAATCGTCAGGCAGGGGATTCCGGCCTCCTTGGCATAGATGAATTCCCCCTCTGCATTCGCTTCCCACCGTTCCAGCTGGACATGGGAGTTGCACGCTTCAAGGTTGCAGCCGGCAAGCAGTTCCCTCATCTCGCCTGCAGTTATCCCCTGATAGCTGCAGAATTCCACACCGTCATATCCCATGGCTGCAATATTTTTAATTGTATCAATCAGTCCTTCTTTGGTTTTACATAAAGACTGGGCAGAGTATAACTGATATCCCATTTTCATGAGCCGGTTCCCCCTAAATCAATCGTAGTCGTTTGCAACCTGAAGGCTGTTTTCCGTGTACTGCATTATCTCAATTTCATTCCCTTCGGGATCCTGGACATAGAAGCCGTAGGAATTACACTGGCCAATGGTTCCCTCCTCGGCAAATGGCTTGGTAAAGGGTTCTTCCATCCACTCAGGACCGTGCCAGAGCGTAAGGCCCTTGTCCTCCAGTTCCTTTGCCGCCTGGAAAATATCCTCTACCAGCAGGCATACATGGTGGAATTCCTGGTTTTTGGTGTCGTTCCTGCCGATATAGGGCACGTTAAACAGCTCGATGAATTCCTTCGGGGCGATTTTCATATAGCTGATCCACTCATCCCCCGGCTTTGCTTCTAACGGATATCCCTTCTCCAGGTAGCCGTCGATGATGTCCTGCTCAAAATTGATGGTGAACAGCTTCTCAAGCCCCATTACCTCCTCATAAAACTTTACCATTTTAGGGTAATCATTGCAGCAGAATGTGCAGTGGCTCAATCGATTGATATATTTTCCCATTTTCTTTTCCTCCCGTTTTATAATTCCTTGTCATTTACAATCTGCAGGCTGTCAGGTGTGAATTCCATTAATTCCCACTCCCCGCCCTCAGGGTCAAACACGAACATACAGTGGCTCTTGCAGAGTCCCACGGAATCATCCGGCGTACGTCCCACCGGAAGGCCTTTTCCTTCCTCCAGGTCCTTTACCGCTGCAAAACGGTCATTCACCTCAAAGCATACATGATAGTGGGAGCGCTCACAGCGCTTCTTTGTGCCGTCGTAATAGTCCAGACGGTCAGACGGGATTTCCGGGATTATCTCTATGTACTGTCCCGGCGCCACACGGAAATAGGAAATCCATGTCTCCCCGTGTTCATTAATTAAATCAAATGCCTTCCTGAATCCCATTGTCTCCGTAAAAAATTCTTCCAGCTTTTCCAGATTGTTCTCCCTGCAGCGAAGCGCCACATGACCAAGTCCCTTGTATTTGATTGCCATAATCTCTCTCCTTTTCTTTTATGCCCACCACATTTGTGCAGGTTCTTCTTCTATAATTATATCCTGTAAGAATTGAACTGCCTTTTCCAAGCCTTCCTTTACCGACATAAGGCTGTCCTCATGTTCAATGGATACCACCCCGTCATATCCCGTCATCCGGAGCGCGGATATGATATCCTTCCAGGTCTGGCTGTCATGTCCGTAACCAACGGTCCTGAAAAGCCAGCTCCTGTTAATCTCGTCCCCATATGGTTTCGTGTCCAGGACTCCTGTCCTGGCCGTATTCCCCTTGTCAATCCGGCAGTCCTTGGCATGCACGTAATGGATGGCATCGCCCAGTTCCCGGATGGCGGATACCGCATCCATCCCCTGCCAGAACAGATGGCTGGGGTCAAAGTTGGCCCCTATCACATCGTCGGTGGCCTCCCTCAGGCGCAGCATGGTTTCCGTATTGTAAACGCAGAAGCCGGGATGCATTTCAATGGCAACCTTTACCCCTGCGCGCTTTGCAATGGCCGCCGCTTCCTTCCAGTAAGGTACCAGCTTTTCATTCCACTGGTAGTCCAGCACTTTCATGAAATCCTCCGGCCAGGGGCAGGTAACCCAGTTAGGGTAGTGGGACCCGTCCGAATCGCCCGGGCAGCCGGAAAATGTCACGATGGTGTCCACCCCCAGCTCCTGTGCCAGGGCCACGGTATCAACAAATGCCTTATGGTCCGCTGCCGCTATCTTCTTATCCGGATGAATGGGATTGCCATGACAGGATAAAGCAGATATCACCATGTCGTTCTCTTCCAGAAGCTGTTTTAATTCCTTGATTTTATCCGGGTTTCCCAGAAATACATCCGGATTGCAGTGCGCGCTGTTCGTCACCCTGCTGGTTCCCAGTTCCACCGCCTTCACGCCCAGGCCGTGCAGATAAGGAAGCACGTCCTTTAATGGCTGGGATGCAAATGGTACTGTTAATGTTCCGATTTTCATACTAAAACTCCTCTCTCACGGAGCCTCCGCTGCAGAAGGCTGCTCCGAATACTCCTATTACCGTCTTGGGCAGATAACGGTGAGGACAGGGCCTGATATCTGCCCGAGGCCATATCAGGCGGTCCGCCCGTGATTTACAGCGTTACCCAGCCGCCGTTTTTTGCGCTTTCCATGCAGGCGTCCACCAGCTTCATGATCTGCACCCCGTCTGCAAAGGTTGCATAGGTCTGTTCGGTCTGGGAGAATGTCCCCCGTTCAATTGAAGTATAGAACTCCCGGATTCCATTTCTCAGCGCATCGCTCCATGCAACCGGATGTCCGCCCGGAAGGGTGGCATACCTTACCGCGTCCCCGGAAAGCGCTGCCGGTGATGACCGGATGATCTGCACTCCGTTTTCCCTGGTGCCGATGGACAGTACATCCGGGCTTTGCTGCTGCCATTCCATGGAACACCGTTCCCCGGAAACTTCCAGACGCAGGTCATTGAGATGACCGCCGCTTACCTGGGACAGGTTCAGGTTCCCCAGCGTCCCATCCTCAAACCTTACCAGGATGAACGCCGCGTCCTCTGACGTGACAGGGACCAGTTCATACCCATCTTCCTCCACGCTGGCAAATGTCTCTACCTGCCTGTCAGGCTTCTTCCTAAAGGGGTGCACGGTCATAAGCTCCGCCCGCACCGCCGTGATTTTCTTACCCAAGGCATACTGGGCCGTGTCGAACCAATGGCTTCCGATATCGGCCACGGTCCTGGAGTTTCCGCCCATGTCAGACGTAAGCCTCCAGTTATAATCCGTATCAAGCATCATCCAGTCCTGGGTATACTGTCCTGTCACATGGAAGATACGTCCAACGGAACCATTGTTCACCCGTTCCTTCATCTCCTGGACAATGGCATTGTTCCTGTAATTAAAGTTCACGCCTGCGGCCACATGGTTCTTTTCGGCAACCGCCACAAGCTCCTGGCCCTGTTCCACCGTGATTGCCAGGGGTTTCTCACAGTATATGTGGATTCCCTTCTCCATCACATATTTATTAATTTCGTAGTGCAGGCCGTTGGGCGTGCAGTTATGTACCACATCCGGATGGATTTCGTCTATCATCTGTCTGTAATCCGTGTAAATGCGCCCTACCCCTAATTCCGCCGCCTTTGCTTTAAGCGCTTCCTCATTGGAGTCCACCAGGGCCGCCACTTCATTGCCCGGTATCCTGCGGACCGCCTCCACATGCTGCTGTCCGGTGAATCCGGTTGCAATTACCGCTACTTTCCGTTTATCCATATTGATTTCCTTTCCCTATTACTTAGGAATTTACGCAATGCCGTACTAATTACGCCATCTTCGCCTTACTCATCCTGTCTGCCAGTTTTGTGGACATCACATCAAGGATAATTGCAAGAAGGATCATCACGCCTTTTGCTACCAGCTGCCAGTTTGAATCCACTCCCAGCAGGTTCAGGCCGTTGTTGATGACGCCTACAATCATACATCCGAAGATAGTCCCCACCACGTTGGCGCTTCCGCCTGAAAGAGGGGTTCCGCCGATGACAACAGCGGCAATGGCGTCCAATTCCGTGTTCTGTCCTGCCGCTACCTGGGCAGAGGCGGAACGTGCCGTCAGCACAGTGGCTGCAATGGCGATATATACCCCCATTACGGCGTACACGCCCCAGCGCACCCTTGCGATATTAATGCCGGAAAGCCTTGCCGCCTCCGGGTTTCCTCCCATTGCCAGCGCATAGCGGCCGAACTTAGTCTTATTCAGGATGAATACCATGATGAATACCATTCCCAGCATGATATATACCGGAATGGGGATTCCCAGCCAGTAGCCCTGTCCGATTACAATGAACTCCTGAGGCAGGTTGGAAACCGGAACCATTTTCGTCACCAGATAGGTGGCGCCTTTGAATGCGGACATGGTCGCCAGGGTCACGATGAACGGAGGCAGGTCAAATGCAGTGATGATTGTGGCACTGATCGTGCCGCAGGCAACGCCTGCCACGCAGGCCCCCAGCACAGCCACCGGAATCGGAACGCCCGCCACCAGGAATTTTCCAAGGATTACGCCTACCAGACCTACCATACAGCCAACCGCCAGGTCGATGTGGCCGGAGCTTAAAAGCAGCGTATAGCCGGCTGATAAAATAACGCTGTATGCCACCTGACGGATCAGGTTCCTCAAGTTGCCTCCGCTGGTGAAGATTCCGTTTGTGCCAATTGCCATCAATATAAACAGGATGATCAGAATGACCAGCGCCTTATTATCCATTACGAATTTCCCGATGGGGGTATCCAGCAAAGTGTCTTTTTTCTTTGTCTTATCCATTTTTCCAATCCTTTCTCCGTATATAATTAAGCCTGGGATGCTCCGAATGCATGGGTTATCAGGCTTTCCTGGGTCGCCTCCGCCCGGTCGCATTCACAGACCACCCGTCCGTGGCGGATTACCAGGATCCGGTCGCTCATCCCCAGGATTTCCGGAAGCTCCGAGGAAATCATGATGATGGCCATGCCTTTTCCTGCCAGCGTGCTGAGAAGCTTATGGATTTCCGACTTGGAACCCACATCGATGCCCCTGGTAGGCTCATCCACGATCAGTACCTTAGGCTCTGTCAACAGCCATCTGCCAATCAGGACCTTCTGCTGGTTGCCGCCGGAGAGCTGGCTGATCAGCTGTTTTTCAGAGGAACATTTGACCGCCATCATATCCCGGTTTTCCTCAAACACTTCCCGTTCCTTTTTGCTGTCAATCACACCCATTTTATTGCAAAGCCTGCCCAGCACCGCAATGGTGGTGTTAGCCTTGACGGAAAGGGCATATATGGATCCCGACCGCATACGGTCTTCCGTCAGCATGGCCAGGCCGTTGTCCAGGGCGTCCTTTGGATTCCTTATACGCACCTGTCTTCCGTCTATAAAGACCTCGCCGGAATCCTTTGGGTCGCTGCCGAACACGGCGCGCATGATTTCTGACCGCCCGGCTCCCACCAGACCGCTGATTCCCAGGATTTCCCCCCTGCGGACAGAGAAATTAATGTCCTTAAACACACCGATACGGTTAAAGTTCTTCACTTCCAGGACAACATCGCCAATCTCTGCCGTCTGCTTCGGGAACAGGTTGGTGATATCGCGTCCCGCAATCATATTGACCAGTTCAGGCTGCGTGATGTCCGTACAGTCCCTGGTAGCTATGTACTGACCGTCCCGGTATACGGATACACGGTCGCATATGTCGAATATTTCTTCCAGTTTATGGGATATGAAAATAATGGATACGCCCTTTCTGGATAAATCCGCTACAATCCGGTAAAGCGTCTTAACCTCGTCATCCGCCAAAGCCGAAGTGGGTTCATCCATGATAATCACATCTGCGCCATAGGAGGTTGCACGGATCAGCTCTACCATCTGCATCTGCGCCACCGACAGATTCTTCACCAGGGCCTTGATATCCAGCTTGATATCCAGTTGTTTCAACAGTTCTTCCGTCTTTTCATACCTGGCCTTTTTGTGGATCATGCCCGCCTTCATGAACTGGTTTTCCCGGCCCAGCCAGATATTCTCCGTTACATCCATGGTGGGGATCAGGCTTATCTCCTGGTGAATCATTGCAATTCCGGAATGCAGCGCATCCAGGGGACTGGTAAAATTCACCTTTTTCCCTTTATAAGTCACCGTGCCCTCCTCCGGGGTGTAGATTCCCAGGAGAACCTTCATAAGAGTAGACTTTCCGGCTCCATTTTCGCCAATGACCGCATGCACCTCCCCTTTCCGAAGCTCCAGGTCCACTTTATCCAGTGCCCTGACGCCGGGAAACAGCTTGGTGATTCCTTCCATTTTTAAAATTATCTCTTGACTCATATATCTACCTCATCTCAAGCGCCGATTATCAGTAAAGAAAGGGCGGGCTGTAACCGCCCTCTTGACATCCTTAATTCATATTCATGTATTCGTCAATGTTTTCGCTGGTCAGTACCACCAGGCCGTCCTCGCCTGCCGTGGCAAAAGAATCCGTAAATGTACCGTCAATCGCGCCTATGCAGATATCCAGGCGTACGCCCTCAATCTTTTCCTGGTCCGCCAGGACAGTCATTGTCTGGTTGCCAAGCTTAATCTGTTCACGTCCGATTTTTGTCCCGTCAACGCCCATTGTAAGGAAACCGCTCTTGCCCTGTGCGATAAGCGCATTGCACACCCCAAGGGTCATATCATCGGATGCAGTGGAAACAGCGTTCATCTCCGGATATCTCATGAGCCAGTCTTCCGTGATGTTAGTGGCCTTGTCCGTGCTCCAGTCCGCGTACTGGGAATCCAGGACCTTCACACGGTCTGGCATTTCCTCTGCCAGCTCCAGCACATCCTGATTCCTCTTAAGCTGCTCTGTCTGGGATGCAATTCCATAAATCAGGCCGAAGTTAAGGACCGTATCCGGGTTCTCATCCAGATAATTAAGGATGAACTTCTTTTTCATCTCCTTAATGGAATCCTCATCCATGCCGCGGAAGGAAATATCCACGCTTTCATCTTCCGTGCCGCGCTCTCCCATGGTTATGATGCCGGCTGCCTTTGCTGCCTGGAATGCCGGGATTGCGCCGCTGGTGTCAACTTCACTTATAATAAGGATGTCCGGGTTCTGTACAATCAGAGATTCCACATCGGCAAGCTGCTTATCCTGGCTGGCCTGCGCGTCGGTGGTAATGATCTCAATGGCAACATCGGGATGTTCCGCCATATAGGCGTCCGCCTCAGCCTGAAACGCAATCATGCTCCGTTTATTATTTTCATCCAGGTTTGAAAATGATTTTGCTATCTTATAAACCTTCTTCCCATCATCCGCAGCCTGTTCCCCGCTGGCAGTGCTGCTCTTGCCTGTTGTACCGGCAACCGCGTTTCCTTTGTCTCCTCCGCACCCTGCAAGGGATACCACCATTGCTGCTGTCAATAACATTGCTGCTGCTTTCTTCATTACTAAATCCTCCTCATAATTATATAAGTTTTATAACAGCCTTGCCGCCAACCATGTGATTGCGGTTTGTTTCATTCGTTTCATCGCTGTTTCTGAAATAATCATAATCCTTTCAGGAAAACTTGTCAACGCTTTTGTACTTTTTTGTGATTATGCATAATTTAACATTTTTTTATTGTGCAATATGCACATTTTATTCCCGCTGAAAATATTTTTCACTGAAATATATTGATTTTTTTCAGAAAACCGATTATAGTTGAACTAGAAACATAAATAATATTGTTTTTTTCTGAAAATCATTTGGAATTGGAGCAGTGCCATGAATACGAATTTAGATATGAATAAGAAAGTCAAAGTATCAGAAATAGCTGCTGTGGCAGGGGTTTCGCCTGCTACGGTATCACGGGTGATTAATCAGAGGGAAATCGTCAAGGGGGAGACTTATGAAAAAGTCATCCAGGCCATGAAACAGCTGGGATGCAGCATCAACGAATCCCCCATCCCCCAGCCCGCCTCCACAGGCCTTATCCTCATTAATATCCCTTCCCTTAACAACCCCTTTTACGGCGCCATCATAAAGGGGGCGCGTGCGTCGATTTCACGCCATGGTTATTCCATGTTGATTAATGAAGGCCATATTAACCCAGGCACCATTGACCTGCTTGTGAAAACACTCAAGCAGAACAAGGTAATCGGCCTGATTACCATGAACTGTATTGAAACGTCATTGATTAAGAAATTGTCGGATACCACCTGCGTGGTACAGTGCTGCGAATACAATGAGGATACTGACCTTCCATATGTCAGCATAAACGATATCGCTTCCGCCAAGATGGCGGTGGAACATCTGCTGGCCCAGGGAAAGAAGCGGATAGCCTTCATCAACGGCCCCTTCCGGTATAAATACGCCAAGCACCGTCTGCAGGGATATATGCAGGCGTTGGAAGAAGCCGGGGTCCCGGTGGACCAGGAATATATCGTACAGCTGCCTGAGATAGACTCCGACCTGGCCACCTCCGCCGCCCTGCAGTTACTTAACCTGAGCGAACCCCCGGATGCATTTTTCACCGTATCCGATGTTTACGGTGCGGCGGTCCTGCGCGCCTGTTACCTCTCCAAGCGCAGGGTGCCGGAACAGGTGGCCGTGGTGGGCTTTGATAATCTGGAAATATCAAAAAGCCTGGTCCCCGCCCTGAGCACGGTCAACCAGCCCAAGTCGCAGCTGGGATTCATGGCCGCTGAAACACTTTTTGAGAAAATCACCAATCCCGCCATACCCAACAAAAAAATATTGCTGGATACCGAACTCATTGTACGCGAGTCCTCATCCCTGTAAAACAAACGAAAGGATTACTTATATTATGGAACACATGCTCCGCGAACCAGCGAAAGATTCAAATGAAATCACAAGGGAATATTTTGATGAAATACTTGTAGAAATGCGCCACATCGATGCGGTTACCCCCGATACCACCTTAAACCTCTATGGGAAGACATTTTCCACCCCCATAATGATGGCCGCGCTCTCCCATCTGAAAGGCATGGACGGCAAAGGGGACGGGATGGTTGAAATGGCCCAGGGCGCCAGGATGGCAGGAACCGTCAACTGGGCCGGGATGGGGACGGAGGAACAGTTTTCCGCCATTGCCGCCACCGGCGCCCCCACCATCCGGATCATCAAGCCTTACGAGGACGAATCCCTTGTGTTAAGGAAAATAGCGCAGGCCGAAGAGCTGGGCGCCCTGGCGGTGGGGATGGACCTTGACCATGCATTTAACGCCAGGGGCAGGGCTGACAATGTCCTTGGACACCCCATGCGGCCCAGGACCTTAAAGGAGATTGAAAGTTACTGCCGCAGGACAAAGCTTCCCTTTATCCTCAAAGGGATACTCAGCGCGGCGGACGCAGGAAAATGCCTGGAGGCAGGAGCCGGGGGGATTGTAGTCTCCCACCACCACGGAATCATCCCCACAGCGGCTGCACCCCTTATGGTCCTTCCTGAGATTGCAGACGTAATCAACAAGAGGATCCCCATCTTTGTTGACTGCGGCATCATGAATGGAGCCGACGCCTTCAAGGCCCTGGCCCTTGGCGCCACAGCCGTCAGCGTGGGCCGACCTGTGATGAAGGCCATATCAAAAAGCGGCGCCCAGGGCGCCGCTGATACCATCGCTGAAATTACTGCGGAACTGGCCGGGATGATGGCCAGGACCTGTTCCCCTGATGTGGGGCATATTGACCCGTCCCTGCTTTGGAGGCGGGGAGGCGGGAAGCTTACTTCCCTTTAATCCGCCCCATTCATCCCCATGAACACCTTCTCAGCCGTAATGGGCAGTTCCCTGACCCTCACGCCCACTGCATTATACACCGCATTGGCAATGGCAGGTGACGGCGTATTGATTACGATTTCCCCAATGGACTTAGCTCCGTAAGGGCCGGTAGGTTCATAGCTGCACTCAAATTCCACCTGCACGTTTCCCACGTCCTGGCGGCTGGGCACCTTGTACTGCATGAAGGAATTCTCGTACACCCGGCCTGTATCGGAATACGTCACATCCTCGTACAGGGCCATGCCGATTCCCTGGGCCAGGCCGCCCTCGGTCTGCACCCTTGCCAGATTGATGTTAAGGGGCGTGCCGCAGTCCACTGCTGCAACAAACCGCAGCAATTCCACATTTCCTGTCTCTGTATCCACTTCCACCTCCGCGGCTCCCGCCATGAAGGGAGGAGGTGATACAGGCGAGGAATGGGACTCCGTTGCCTGAAGCGCATCCTCGTTGCTGCACATGACACGGTTGCCGATGTCCTTAATGGTAATCTCTTTCCTGCTCCCATCTTCCTCGCAGGTAAGCCGGTACACCCGCTTGCCGTCAAATTCCAGCTCATCCTCACTGCACTCCAGATATTTGGCAGCCTTATGCAGAATTTTCTTCTTTAAAGTCTCACACGTCTTTACCACCGCCATACCGGTCAGGTACGCCGTACTGGAAGCATACGAACCGGAATCATATGGTGAGATATCCGTATCCGTCCCGTATACCACAATATCATCCAGCTCACAGCCAAGGCATTCTGCCGCAACCTGCGCCAGGGTTGTATCGCAGCCCGTCCCCATATCCGAAGCGCCGATCATCAGGCTGTAAAACCCGTCATCATTCACTTTCATGCAGACGCTGGCCACATCCACGCCTGAGATAGCGGATCCCTGCATGGCCATTGCAAGGCCAACACCCCGCACCTTTGAACCGCTTACCTGCTTCCTGGGGTATTTTTCATCCCAGCCGATCATTTCCTTTACCCTTGCCACGCAGCGGTCCAGGGCGCAGCTGTTCGCCGGCTCGCCGTAATAGGCAGGCATGATGTCGCCTTCCTTTACCATGTTAAGCTCCCGCATTTTCACCGGGTCCATCCCTATCTCAGCCGCCAGTTCACTGATAGCGGATTCCACGGCGAAAATACCCTGGGTAGCCCCATATCCCCTGTATGCCCCAGCTGACATGCGGTTGGTATAGACCACGTCATATCCGAACCGGAACGCCTTTGGGGTGCGGTACAGCGGGATGGACTTGTGTCCGGAAAGCCCCACGGTCGTAGGGCCATGTTCGCCGTAAGCTCCCGTATTGGACAATGTATACACGTCCATGGCCTGCAGGATCCCACTGCCGTCACACCCAATCTTCACCCGCACCTCCATCTCATGGCGGGGAGAAGAGGCAATCTGGGATTCATAACGGCTGTATATGATCTTTGCCGGCTTTCCTGTCTTCATTGTGACAATAGCCGGATAAACCTCTGCCACCACGGTCTGCTTGGCGCCAAAGCCGCCCCCGATCCTGGGCTTGATGACCCTGATCCTGGACTTAGGCACATCCAGCGCATGGGCAAGTATCCTCCTTGTGTGGAACGGAACCTGGGTGGACGCCACGATGTTCAGCCTTCCATATACATCCATGTAGGTGTAGGCGCGGAATGTCTCCATCATGGCCTGCTGGTTGGCCTTGGTGTGATAAACCCGCTCAATCACATGGCTGCATACGGCAAAAGCCGCGTCCAGGTCCCCATGGGCCTCGGTTCCGGAAGCACACAGGTTGCGGAGGTTGTCCGCGCCCACGCTGCAAAGGCTCTGCCAGCTTTCCTCCGGGTGCACCAGGATATGGCCGTCCTTGGCATCGTGCATATCAAGCACCGGCTCCAGCACCTGGTATTTAACACGTATCAGGCGCATGGCATGGTCCACTGCCGCCTCATCCACGCCAGCCACAATGGCAACCGCGTCCCCCACGAACCGGAGACGCTGGTCCAGGATCAGCCTGTCATAAGGGCTTGGCTCAGGATATGTCTGCCCCGCCATGGTAAACCGCTTCTGCGGCACGTCTTTATATGTAAGGATGCACTCAATGCCAGGGGTTTTAGCCGCCACCGCACAATCTATCTCTGTAATCAGTGCATGGGCGTAAGGGCTTCTGAGCACCTTCACGATCAGGCAGTCCTTCAACGCCAGGTCATCCGTATATACGGGTTTTCCGGTTACCAGCGCCTTGGCGTCCTTTTTCACAACCGGAGCGCCGACAATGCGGAAATTCCTCTTCTGATTATGCTCCATCACCGTGCACCTCCTTCCTTGTCCGCGGCCGGGGATGTGTCCGCAGCTGCGGATGTGTCCGCGGCTGTGGATGTGTCCGCGGCTACGGATGTTTCCACGCCTTCAGGCACGTCTGCCCCCAAGGTATCCTTCCTGCCCAGATATTTCTTCACAGCCCGCAGCTGGGACATATATCCGCTGCAGCGGCACAGATTGCCTGACAGGTATTCCTTAATGTCCTCCTCGTCCGGATGGTCCAGCTCACGCTCCATGGCCAGCACATTCATGATGAATCCAGGACTGCAGAATCCGCACTGTTCCCCGCCCTCCGCGGCCAGGAACATGCCGAACTCTTCCGCTTCTTTCTGAAGGCCTTCCAGCGTTGTCACATGACGCCCGTCCACGCGCACGGCCAGGGTGGAACATGAAAGCACGGGCTTTCCGTCCAGCCACACCGTGCACAGTCCGCAATTTGCCGTCTCACAGCCGCGCTTAACGCTGTAGCATCCCAGTTCCCTAAGAAGGTCCAAAAGGATAACATCCGGCTCCACATCGGCCTGCACGTTCTTTCCATTTAATCGAAACTGTATATTCATCCTCTGTTCACACTCCTTCCCGTGAGACGTTCCATCAGGCGGCGGGTATAGACGGCTGTCAGCTGACGGCGGTATCCGCTGCTCCCCCTGGTGTTGGTTCCATAGGAAAATGAATCAGCCGCTTCACGTGCCATCTCTGCCAGGCTGTCAAATCCATCATCGGTAATCTTCACCACCTGGGCCCTGGATGGCCTGGCCCCCACCGACACATACCAGACATTGCCCCCGCGGGACACGCAGCATGCAATCACCGGAAAATCCGTCTTCGTATTCCTCTGGGTGGCATAGGCGGCCTTGCGCCCGTCCTTCTTTATTATAATGCGTACCAGGATGTCCCTGTCATCCCGGCGCACAGGTCTTTTTGCAAATTCAGCCAAAGGCATGATGCCTCCATGGTAGAGTTCCACATAGGTATCCAGGGCCATCATGCAGGTCAGGATGTCAGAGAAACCGAAGCGGGCGAATATACTTCCTCCCACGGTTGCACAGTTACGCATCTGCACACCCACGATATGGCGGGTACATTCCTTGAAAATGCCGCCAAAGTACTGGTTCAGCCCCTGGTGGATCTCCAACTGGCGAAGGGTGCACATACACCCAATCCTGAATTCATCCCCCGTCTCCTCAATCTTGTCCAGCCCCAGGCCCGACAGGTCCACAATGGTACGTTTTGTGACGCCGGTCATCTTCAGCCAGACATTGCCGCCCACCACCAGGCTGCTGCGCTTCTGGCACAGTTCATAGGCTTCCGCCAGACTGTCCACTTTTACATAATCTTCCGCTCGAAACACGCATGTTCTCCTTTCTTATCATGTGCACCTGGACAGCCGTAGGATGGATGCCTGGGTGCGGTATTTTCCAGTTAAGTTAAAACGTCGTAAGTTGAATCCGTTTAAAGCCGGACTCCTTTGGTATCATTCACGTAATATTAATGCACTGTAGGGCGTGTTTGAAAATTGCTTTCCGTCAGCTGTGCGTCCCACTTTGCGGGACGTGCGGATGGCGGGAATGAATTTTCAAACATGCCCTAATGTCACAATCCTCTAAAATCAAAACAAACAGGGAGATTATAGCATGAAATCCCCCTGTTTTCTACAAATAGCGTTATTCTTTTGCAAGATATACCCTTGGTGAAATTGAATACCTTGAAACCATGTCCTTAATCCCGGCGCTCAATCCCATCACCTTTCCCGAGGTTCCATATTTCGTGTATGTCATGCTATATACCACATGCTTCATATCACCTGTTCATATAAATATCAAACAGCTGTCTGGCAATCGGCGCGGCAACCCTGCCGCCGCTGCCCCCTTCTTCCACCAGGACCGTAACCACCAGCCTTGGGGACTCCGCCGGTGCAAACCCGGTAAACCATGCATGGGTTTCCTTTCCAGTTTCAAATTCAGCCGAGCCTGTCTTGGCCGCCACCGTATATGTATCGGTGCGGACGGCTGACCCGGTTCCCTCTGTCACCACCGCGCGCATCAATTCAGTCAGTCCCGCCGCCTCCCCGGCCGTCATCAGGCTGCCGTAGGACGCAGGCATGAATTTCTTAATCTCCTCGCCGCCAGCCGTCTCAACCGAGTCCAGGAAATACGGCTTCATCAAGGTTCCGCCATTGGCAATGGCCGCTGTTATCATGGCATTGTGCATGGGCGTAATCTGCGTGGTTCCCTGTCCAATGGATGTCTGGAGTATTTCCCAGGTGTCTGCACCCGGTTCCATATTAAAGGAACCCTGCTTATAGGGCAGGCCCGCTATGGGGAGCGGGGAGTTAAACAGCAGGTCTTTGGCCGTATTCCTGAACCCGCCCAGGTTCAGTCCCAGTCCCAGACTGGAAAATGCCCCATTGCAGGAATTGGCAAAGGCCAGGGTGAAATCCTGATGCCCATGGGCCGTGCTGTGATAGCATTTTATCCTGTAATCCCCGTTTTCGTATACGCCGCTGCAATCAAACTGGTAATCCCGGTAATCTCCCGGATGTTCCCTCATATATTCCAGGGCAGTCACGATCTTGAAGGTGGATCCCGGCGGATAGAGGCCCTGGGTGGCCCGGTTTAACAGCTGGCCTTCCCCATTGTCCTCACCGGTCAGCCGGTCCCAGTCCTGAAGCAGGGTATTGGGGTCATAGCCAGGCTTGGACACCATGGCCAGCACCTTTCCAGTGTCCGGCTCCATGGCAATGACCACGCCTTTCCGGTCCCCCAGGGCGGCATACGCCGCCTGTTGGAGTTCTGCATCCAGGGTGGTATAGACATTATCCCCCGGGTTCTTCCGCCCTGACAGCTCATTGCCCACCTGTTCCAACAGGTTCACATGGGAGGTCAGCAGGTAGAAATTGGCCAATGCCTCGATTCCCGTCTTGCCCTTGGCGGAATATCCCACCGCGTGGTCAAACACACTGCCGTAATAATAGACCCGCGTCTCATTGCCTTCTACATCCACCTGTGTCTCAGCCAGGACCGTTCCGTCCCCCGCCATGATTTTTCCTCTTACAATCCGGTCGGAAAAACTGTCCAGACGCGCATTATAGGAATTGTTGATTACATCCTCGCTTCTCACCTGAAGGAAATATCCCATGTACACAGCCAGCCCCAGGAACAGGGCCACGATCAGGTACGTAATACCCAGGATGCCGTTATTGGCCTTTGGATTCGGAGCCGCTTTCTTTGACGTGTTCTTTTTATCAGACACCATCCAGTTCCTCCTCGTCATTTCTCTTTAATATATACAGCCCCTGTATGATTCCAAAAAGGATGAATGTGCTGAGTATGGAGCTTCCCCCATAACTCACAAAGGGCAGTGTCACGCCGGTGGATGGTATGAACTTGGTCACGCCCCCCACGGTCAGGAACACCTGGCTGATATACTCAATGCCAAGGCCAAATGCAATAAGCTTATAGAACACAGCCTGCATACTGGCCGCAATCATCATGAACTGGATAAAACACCCCAGACAGATAAGAAGGACACAGATGGCAAAAATCCCGCCCATTTCCTCTGAGACTGCGGAGAAGATGAAATCCTTCTCCACCACGGGAATCTTGCCCGGCATACCCTGGCAAAGCCCCATCCCGAACCATCCTCCGGTTCCGATTGCAAACAGGGACTGGGTAATCTGATATCCCTTGTTGTCAATGTCAGCCCAGGGATTACTCCAGGCCGAAACCCTGCGGCGCACATGGTCAAACAGCTGGTAAGCCCCCACTGCGGCCCCTGTCCCTAAAAGCGTTCCCATACCCAGGTAAAACCAGTTGCTGGTAGCCACAAAAAGCATGAGCAGATACGTGATAAAGAAAATCAAAGCCCCGCCCAGATCCTTGGAAAGCACCATGATCAGCACATGGACAGCCGCCACTGCCGTTGCAGCCACCACGGTCCGGAAGTCCGTGGACTGATAGAACATGGACGCCGTGAAAAATACGAAGGTAAGCTTGACAAACTCAGAGGGCTGTATGGAAATCCCGCCTACGGTCAGGGACAGCTGTGCGCCGAAGCTTTCATTTCCGGCAGCATACACGATGAAGAGGACCAGAATCCCCAGTCCCGCGTACAGCCACTGAAGCTTATAAAGCTGCCACACCCGTTCCATGATATAAGGTATGACCCAGGCCAGGCACGCGGAAACCACCACGATGATGTACTGGCGGACCGCCTTATCCAGCCCCTTGTCCAGGGACAGTCTGGTAAGCATGATGAACCCGACGCACAACAGCATACATGTATTGTTGACCAGAAGCCTGGATACATTTCTGTACAGGAAGCGGTAAAGGTAGATATAACATAGGAAAAATACCACCTGGGCCGCATAAAATGCAATCAGCATCAGCTTTACGCCCTCGTTCCCTGTCTTCAGGTACATGACCACATAAGCCAGGAAGTGGATGGCGAACATGGCCCGGTTCTGTCCTCCGCACACCCGCTGCTTCCGGCCCACATCCTTCAGGGAAAAGTACCGGAAGTTGGCATAGGTATAGACTGCCATCAGCAGGATCATCAGGTATTTTGAAACTTCAACAATAAGATTGGTCATAGACGTCACTCCACTCCGCGCTTAAAATGGCCTCTGGTAAAATCCTTAAAGGGCGGTTCTTTCATCTCCCCGCGCAGAAAGGATGAGGAAAATGCTTCCAGCACCTTCCCTGTCTGCTGCGCATCCTCCACCGTGAACTGCAGGCGGATGCGCGCCAGTCCCATACGCCGGATTAAATCCTCACTGCCAAGCAGGGATACGGGGGAGGGATTATAAATTGTATTGTAGCAGAACCGGCAGTGGTTCTTCACCGGCAGCATGGCCCCGGTCCGGTCCTTCAGCATCAGCAGTCCCCGTTTATGGGTACACGACTTTACAGTCCTTGTGATGCACTGCGCCGATACCATCATAGGTGCGTGTCCATATACCACCAGTTCTCCCGGAATGTCCGCCTTGCTGCAGGCCAGGACCACCGGCCCCATCTCCCGGCTGTTAAGCTCCCACGGCATGGTCACTGCCAATGGATTCTTTGACGCCAATTCCTCAAGCGTCCCGCTGTTCCAGGCATAGACGGATGCGTCCGTGATGAACGGCAGGGAAATCCGGTTATCCTCCAGCCATTGGATTTCCTCCAGCGCACGGACCAACACTCCGTCAAAACCGGCATTTTCAAGGAGAGACTGGCTGTCTTTGAAAAACTTAAGGGCGTGGTCCCGGAAAATGTGGGGAAGGGCCAGGTAACAGGTCTTGCCTGCGGCGTGGCATCGGTCCGCTATATCTTTCCATGAAGACGGCGCGAAGCCATCCGCATCCAGATATACGGCGGATACGTCCTTTTGTCTCAGCACCGGCTCCAGCTGGCAGGGTTCCTCCACGGAGACGGTGAGGGTGAAGGGGACGGCAGGATGCCGGGATGCTGGGGCGGCTGATGGCTGGGCCGACTGGACGGTGGCCGATGATTGGGCTGTCTGGGCGGCGGCCGATGGCTGGGCTGTCTGGGCGGCGGCCGATGGCTGGGCTGTCTGGGCGGCGGCCGATGGCTGGGCTGTCTGGGCAGCGGCCGATGGCTGGGCTGTCTGGGCGGCGGCCGATGGCTGGGCTGTCTGGATAGCGCCCATATCATCCGGCATCACGGGCTGGGCCTTGTCCCCTCCGTCTTCCAACACCCGCCCCACCCTATATGGCTTGAGCATAGCGGATTCCAGGGCTTCCAGCCCGGACCTGCGCAGCTCGTTGAGCGCCTGTACAGGCAGGAACATTTCTTCCTTTAACTCTGCACTCAGATTTTCAAAGATAAATGGTGTGTTGCCTGTTTTATTCAGCTGTTTTAATACTTTTTCCTCTGTCATGGGCTGTTTCTGCGCTGCTTGTGGCGCCTGTCCTTTCACAGTTACCTCTGCCCCGCTGCAACTCAGGGTCATGACGGACGGCTTTCCTGTTTCCAGGATTACATGGCCTCTGACAGGTTCCTTTAATTCTGCCTCCACATAGGTGCGGTCCAGATAATCAAACAGCTTCTGGTTTCCTTCCCTGAATTCAGGCTTTTCCTTCAGGGCCACCATATCCCGTCCATTGTGCTCCTCATAGTATCCCGAAGTAAATCCTCCACGGTCAAACAGATCCAGAAGCATTTTCCGGTCATCCGGCCCTACATGCCAGCCTTCCCTTCCTTGGGTAAGATAGCGGTCCACATATTTGCGGTAAATGCTCACAACTCCTGCCGTGTATCTGGGACTCTTCATCCTGCCCTCAATCTTCAGGGAGTATACGCCTGCTTCTAAGATGTCCGGCAGGATGTCAAGGGTACAGAGGTCCTTCAGGCTCAGGACGTATTTCTCATTCTCGCGGTTAATGGCAGGGGACTTTCCCTGACCGGCCTGTCCTTCGTATACACGGTAAGGAAGACGGCAGGGCTGGGCACAGCGTCCGCGGTTCCCGCTCCTTCCGCCGATAAGGCTGCTCATAAGGCACTGGCCTGAATAACAGTAGCACAGGGCGCCATGGACAAAGCTTTCGATTTCCACATCCACTTCTTGGTGGACACGGCGTATCTCATCCAGGGACATTTCCCTGGACGTCACCACACGGCTGCAGCCATAGTCCTTTAACATCCTGGCCCCGTATACGCTGGTAATGGTCATCTGGGTGCTGGCATGCAGTTCAAGTCCTGGGAAATTCTCCTTCATGATCCTTAAAGCCCCCAGGTCCTGCACAATCACACCGTCCAGTCCCTGCTCGTAGTAGGGCGTCATATATTCCACCAGTTCCTTCAGCTCGGATTCCTTGAACAGGGTATTGACCGTCATGTACAGCCTGCGGCCATGCAGATGCACATAGTCAATGGCCTCCAAAAGCCCCTTTTCATCCGGATTATCCGCATAGGCCCTGGCCCCGAATCTGGTGCCGCCCATGTATACAGCATCCGCCCCGGCAGCCACTGCTGCCTTCATGCTGGCCCAGGAACCTGCCGGTGCCAGTATCTCTGCCTGTCTTTTCTCCATCTTGTCCCAACCTTTCCTGAAAGAAAAGATGCCTCACGCATCATCATGAGACATCCCCCTTGTATCTGTTACAGCATCGCTCAAATGAATCATCTGCCGCCCTCTTGCGGCGCAGTATCATCTTACCTGCGTCCGCCTCTGTGTGAATTAGCTTTCTTAGCTGCCTGCAGGGCCTTTTTGGCTAACTCTTCATCTGAAATGCCTGTGGTATGTAATGTGACCGCCGCTTCCTTCCTGGCTGTTTCTGCGGGTGATGCGGTCTGTGTAACGGGTGTGGCTGCCTGTAACGGCTGGCTGCCTGTTGCCGTGTTTCCTTCTGATAGACTTACCGTGGTGGTGGTTTCCGTGGCTTGGACGGCTTCCCTTGCCTGGATGGCTTCCGTGGATTGGATGCTTTCCCTTGCCTGGATGGTTTCCGTGGATTGGATGCTTTCCCTTGCCTGGATGGTTTCTGTGGATTGGATGCTTTCCCTTGCCTGGATGGCTTCTGTGGATTGGATGCTTTCCCTTGCCTGGATGGTTCCCCTGTCCTGGATGGTTTCTGTAGCCTGGATGGTTTCACTGACCTGGATATTTTCCCTGGCCTGAATCGTTTCACTGACCTGAATGTTTAATTCCTTGGCCGTTCCTTCCGGATGGACGGAAAGCCCCTCCCTAACAGGTTCTGCAGCCTGGGCAATCCGCGCTTCCCTGACGGCTTGGGCTTCCATGGCGGTTTCTACTGTTTGAGCCGTCTCTGCCTCCCTGGCGGTTTCCGCAGCCCTGGCAGCTTCTGCCTCCCTAGCGGTTTCCACTGCTTTGGCAGCTTCCGCCTCCCTGGCGGTTTCCGCAGCCTTCGCAGCCTCGGCCTCCCTGGCTATCTCAGATTCCCTGGCAACAGCCGCTTCCCTGGCTTCCTTTAATTCTTCTTCCATCTGGGCTGTCACTTTAGTAAGACGGTCCAGCTCCCTTTGGCGCTCCTCTAAATCCTTTAATACTGCCTCCAGCTTCATCTGGGTACTTACTAATTCATGTTTTAAGCTGTAGGTTTCTTTTTCCATGTCGTTTTTCTGACGCTCCATGCCTTCTGCCCACTCCAGCGCCTTGAAGTAGTCATCTGCTATGTTTAACTCGGTCATGACGGTCTGGTAGTCTGCACTCTGCTTCGTGAAGCCGGGCAGCTTGCGCATCTGCGCACTTTTGTCGTTGACATAGCTGGCCGCTTTCTGGAGATAGGCTTCGTCCTCACTTCCGCCTAAGGTGTATATTTTTCCATCTATTAATACTTGGGTGTAATTTTTTGAGTCCATTTTGTTCTCCTGTTTTCTAGGGATGTTGGATGGAGCTTGACCGGGCCGCCGGGGATTCCCAATTGCCGGGTTGTGGCTGGCTGGTGGGATGGCTGGACCGTTAGTCCGCAGTGCCCGCTCGATTCCGCTGCGCTCCATCTCGCTCACGGGCTTCGCCCTATGGAAAAAGACAAATGGAAAATTCCTTATGTGCAAGCACAACGAAATTTTCCATCCGCCTTTTTCCGCACTGCTCATTGCCTGCGTGGATATTATACCACATCCCCCCCAAAGCCTCAACCCTGTGTGTACGGGGTTTTTCTACATTTCCTGACTGGGTGGGGTCAGGTTTGGTTTCCTTCTTTTGTGCATCCCAGGTGGCGGTAGGCTGATTCGGTGGCGGTGCGGCCCCGGGGGGTGCGGTTGATCAGGCCGTTCATCAGGAGGTATGGCTCGTATACTTCTTCCAGGGTCCCAGAGTCTTCGCCCAGGGCCGCTGCAAGGGTGTCCAGGCCCACGGGGCCTCCGGAGAATTTTTCTATTATCATGAGAAGGATGTTCCTGTCGTTCTGGTCCAGGCCCAGCTTGTCTACATCCATGATATCCAGAGCAAAGTCTGTTACTTCCCTGGTGATGACCCCGTCGTATTTGACCTGGGCAAAGTCCCGGACACGCTTTAACAGACGGTTGGCAAGCCTGGGGGTTCCTCTGGAACGTCTTGCCAGTTCCAGCGCGCCCGCCTCCTCAATCTCCACGCCCAGCACGCGGGCCGAGTGGAGGATGATGGTGGTAAGCTCCCTTGGCGTATAAAATTCCAGCCTCTGGACCACGCCGAAACGGTCCCTTAGGGGCGCAGTGAGAAGCCCGGCCCTGGTGGTTGCCCCTACCAGGGTAAAATGCGGCAGGTCCAGACGGATGGACCTGGCGGTGGAATCCTTTCCCAGCATGATGTCTATGGCAAAATCCTCCATGGCCGGGTACAGCACTTCCTCTACCTGGCGGTTCAGACGGTGGATTTCATCTACGAACAGCACATCCCCTTCCTGGAGATTGTTAAGGATGGCAGCCATCTCTCCCGGCTTCTCAATGGCCGGGCCGCTGGTCACCTTCATGCTGCTTCCCATCTCGTTGGCTATGATTCCGGCCAGCGTGGTCTTGCCCAGTCCGGGCGGCCCGTAAAACAGCACGTGATCCAGGGCCTCATTCCGGTTCCTGGCAGCTTCTATATATACTTTCAGGGTGGATTTAAGCTTTTCCTGCCCCACATAGTCCTTAAGGCACTGAGGACGCAGCGTTGTCTCTATACGCTCATCTTCCGCCGTTACATCTGTCGTTATAATCCTGCGTTCCATATACACCTCAACCCATCTTATATCAGTCTTCCGCCCCTGGCTTCAGGGCGTGCTTAAAAATTGCATCCGCCAGCCATGCATCCCACTTTCCCCCAAGGGATACCTCTGGCAGATTCCTTAGGGGCGTGTTTGAAAATCCATTCCCGCCCAAAACCACATCTACAGGAAGGACAGATGCTTTAGGGACGCCTTAAGCACGTCCTCGGATGTCATGCCCTCCGCCACTTCCACCTGTTTCACGGCCCTGGATGCTTCGGTGTTGGTATATCCCAGTGCCACCAGTGCCTGGACCGCTTCCTTGGCAGCCTCGGCAAGGCCCGCCATGGATGCGGCCGCCGGACCCACGCCGCTGTCCCCGGAGAGGGCCATGTTGCCTAATACATCGTCCATGGATATCTTATCCTTCAGATCCAGGATCAGCCGCTGCGCCGTCTTGTTGCCGATTCCGGGCGCCTTGGCCAACGCCTTCACGTCCTCGCTCACAATGGCCAGCCGTAAATCATCCGGCCTGAGCACGGACAGGATTCCGAGGGCTCCCTTTGGCCCGATTCCATTGACCCCGATTAACTGCCTGAACATGTCCCGGTCCTGGCTGTGAAGGAAGCCGTATAATGTCATTGCGTCCTCCCTTACCTGGAAGTAAGTGTAAATCGTCACTTCCTCCCCCAGCCGGGGCAGCTCCGGCTGCAGGGATGCGGGAACCCGGATTGCCAGCCCCACATTGCCTGCTTCCACTATGATACTATCCTCATCAATGCCCATAAGAGGCCCTTTTACATACGAAATCATAATCTGTTCCCATTCTTTCCGCAAAGCGCTGCCCGCCGGAGACCACTGCGTCATTAACAGTCCGCCGCTTCCTTTTCCTCCGCGGCGCCCGGCCGTGCGCTCCTTAATCATTACCTGCCATTCATCATAACATACAGGTTATCCCAATGCAAGCAGGTCGAACAAATATTCTGTTTCAGACTCTTGCGCCAACGCCCGATATAGGCTAAACTAACAAATGTACAGACTCATACTGCTGCGATAAAAGGAATAGAAGGAGTGACTTTATATGATTACCATCAAACATCCCGTTGACCTTCCCGATACATATCCCCTGGAGCGCATCGGCGCCCTGAAGGAACTTTTGTTTTTCGATATAGAGACTACCGGGTTTTCCGGGGACACATCCCAGCTCTACCTCATCGGCTGCACCTACCATGACGGCTTTGGCTGGAAATTAATCCAGTGGTTTGCCGATACAAGGGAATCGGAGGCCCAGCTCCTGGAAAGCTTCTTTACCTTCATGAAGCGGTTCCGGATCCTGGTACATTTTAACGGGGACGGCTTTGACATCCCTTATCTGCTGAAATGCTGCCGCCGTCTGGGGCTTAATTATAATTTCGATTCCATCATCAGCCTGGATATCTACAAAAAAATAAAGCCCTACCGCAAATTGCTGGGCCTTGAAAACATGAAGCAGAAATCCATTGAACAGTTCCTGGGCGTGTCCAGGGAAGATAAGTGCTCGGGCGGGGAACTAATCCAGGTTTACAGGGACTATCTCATGAGCCATGAATCATTTTTATACGACCTGCTGATCCTGCACAATGAGGATGACTTAAAGGGCATGCCTTCCATCCTTCCCATATTGAATTACGCGGACATGCTGGAGTCCCCCTTCAGGCTGACATCCCAGGAGGTCTGCGGTTCCTGGCCCTTCCTTAACCTGACCTGGCAGAACCCCTATTCCATCCCGGTCCCCCTGGAATATGACAGCGCCCCGGTGAGCATGGAGCTACACCGGGACACCCTGACCTGTAACATTTCCCTGTATCAGGGAGAACTTAAATTTTTCTATCCGAATTATAAGGATTACTATTATCTGCCCATGGAAGATACCGCCATCCACAAAAGCGTGGGCGAATACGTGGACAAGGATGCCCGTAAGAAAGCCACTGCCCGCACCTGTTATACGAAGAAATGCGGCCTGTTCCTGCCTCAGTTCGGCCCGCTTTGGTCCCCTGCCCTGAAAGAGGATTATAAGGGCCTCTTAGATTATGTGGAGTACAGTCCCGACCTGCTGGCCGGGCCTGAGACAGCGGATTCCTATGCACGGCAGATACTGGATTACGTGAGCAGGAAGAGGGATTAGGGCAAGACAAGTACGGCACTGCGCAAATAACAGTGAATAGCGCGTCTGAAGACATGCCTCAGTTCCCATCCCCTCTCCAGCCATCCTCCGCCCGGTACACGCCTATCTGCTGGTTTAGGATTCCTGACATTTCCTCCGCTGGGACCTCCTTCATATCCACGATGGCGTCATTCCCATCCCGCTCCACCAGAAGACCGATGGTATTGTCCAGTCCGGCCATTGCGCCATTTACATAAATGCCGCACCCCGATGTATCACGGATTGCCTCCACCAGCTTCCCGTCAAAGGACAGGTATCCTGTCCGGGTATCATAGGACAGGCCGTAAGGGCCATACTCCTTAACGTATCCTCTCAGGGAAGCCATGCTGCGCTCCGCCTCCGTGGCCTGTTTCAGGAACCCGGTTGTCTCTGTCTCCCGGAAGCCAGCCAGCTTCCCGCTTTCATCCCGCACCGCTTCAAGACACAGGCTGCCTGCAAGATCATCCATCCTGTTATAGGTGCCGTCCGCATATTCATCCAGGAAATATCCCACTCCCCAGCTGTTATAGAATATGCGGTCCAGTTCCGGACTGTAAATCATTCCCAACGCTTCGTATTCCTTAAACTGCGGTGCCTCAGCCAGTATCCTGGCCGGACTTTTGCCCTCTGCGTCCAAGGCCCCGGAGGAAGCCTCCCCTGTAAGTCCTCCTGTATCCGCAGGTATATTGCCTGTGGAGGCAAACACGGTCATTGACATGGCAAGCACCAATATACTGCACACAATCCCGAATCTGGTCCGTTTATCATTCTTCATAAGTATCATTATCCTTTCTTTAACTGAACTTTTCCCAAAACCGTTGTATAATAATGAAACCTTATGATTCTTCTCCGAATACCGAAGCAGCGTCATGGCATAGGCCGCACGGCCTTTTTTATCCATTCCCAGCACCGCTTCCTGGTCGCACGCCAGTTCCATGTCCCGGTTAAAACAGTGCCACATCACCCAGACAAGCGGGTTAAACCAGTGTATGCATGCAGCCGTCAGCGCCACGATTTTCCACAGATTGTCATACCTTCTGATATGTACATACTCATGGCGCAGGATATGGTCCAGGGACCGGACATCCTCCATGTCCATGCTCTTTGGGAATATAATCCTGGACTTCCATATACCATAGGTGACCGGGCTGGCTATCCTGTCATAAACCATGAACCTCACGCTGCGGCGTTGAGGATGCGCTCCCTTCCACCAGCCCAGGTATCCCTGGTCCGGCAGGGGTAAGGCTTCGTCCAGCTTCCTGGCCTGTCCTATATAAGACCATGTAAAGAAAATCAGAAGCCCAAGGCAGACATCCAGCCAGGCCAGGAATACAATCCGCCTTAATAGCACGGAATCCCCCGTCCCCTGCTGGGCCGGACCGGCGGCTGTCCCGTCATGGGACGGTTCCTGGACAAAGAATATCCGGCCCTCATCCGCCCAGGCAGACTCAATCCCCATGGATGGCAGCTGCACCGGCAGTTCAAACGGCAGCAGCAGCCTGGCCAGGACGACAAACCACATAAGGTACAGGAACCGTGCTGAGAACAGCCTTCTACCCGCCCGGCGCAGGAATGCAATTGCCAGGATCAGGATTCCGGCCGAACCGCTCATCTGTAATAATCTCATGCTTCCTCCTGTCCCGCCTGCCTTAACATCTGCCTAAGTTCCTCCAGCTCCTCCTTTGACAAGGACTGCCCTGACAGGAATGCAGCAAAAAATTTAGATTTGGAGCCGTCGAACATGCGGTCAATCAGCTCCTCTGTCTCCGCTGCCTGTATCTCTTCCCTCCTCACCACGGCCCTGCACAGGAAATTAGGTTCGCAGCGTTCAATGGCGCCTTTCTCAATGCACTTCTTAATGACCGTGTACGTGGTGTTGCGGTTCCAGCCAGTCTCCTCCTTCAGGAGCTTTGCCAGCTGTCCGGCCGTGCAGTCCCCATGGTTCCACAGCATTTCCATTACTTTCAGTTCAGAGTCGAATAGTTTCAGTTTCATATAAACTCCTTTCAGTGACTATTGCAATAGTTATCACACTTTTAGACTATCACAGTAGTCACGATATGTCAATGACTATTTCAATAGTTACAATAATTTAATAGGCATGATAATTTAATAGACACGATAATTTAACAGGCATGACAATTTAACAGGCATGACAATTTAACAGGCACAATAATTTAACAGGCACAAAAAAGGGACCCCCTTAAAGGAATCCCTCTAACTTTCCATCAATATCATACATCCCCCGCCATCACTTCCTCGGCAGGGCCGCCCTGTAATTCTCCCTCACCGTATTCCCCGAATAAGCCGCATACATCTGGGCGGTAGTGGAATCCGAATGTCCAAGCATGGCCTGGACCGCATGGACATCAGCTCCCCCGCGGATCAGATGGGCTGCAAAAGAATGGCGGAGCGTATGGGGCGTGATGTCCGCCTGTATACCGGCCTTCTCCCCATAATATTTGATTATCTTCCAGAAGCCCTGCCTGCTCATGGCCTTGCCGCTGCAATTGGTGAACAGCCATGGGGATTCCTTGCCCTTTAACAGTTCCCGGCGCCCCCGCTCCAGGTACACGGACATGGCCTGGCTGGCGGTCTTGCCAAAAGGCACCATCCGCTCCTTCAGACCGTCCCGGCAGGTGATATAGCCAATCTGCATATTCAGGTCCGACAGTTCAAGCCCAATCAGCTCGGACACCCGGATACCGGTTGCATACAGAAGCTCCATCATGGCCTTATCCCTGATTTCCTTGGGCGATGATGTCCCTGGCTGGTCAAGCAGCGAATTAACCTCATTGACACTCAAAATAACAGGCGCTTTCTTCTCAATCTTAGGCGCCTTCAGAAGTTCGGACGGGTCCCTGCGGATCATCCCCTCCCTGAACAGATAACTGAAAAATGCCTTGATGGAAGCAAGTTCCCTTGAAATCGTAGTTGTGGCCTTGCCCTCCTTTTCCAAATAAAGGATATAGGAGTTCAAACTGGTCCTGGTCACCTTTTCAACCTCTGTAATCCCCTTCTCCGCCAGGAAAGCAGCCAGCTGGTTCAGGTCCCTCTGATAGGAAATCTCTGTATTTTTTGAAGTTTGCCTCACATCCCTAAGGTAGCTGACAAAACTCTTTATCTCGGACGTCATCTCTTTCTATTACCCCTACCCGTTTCTACCAAAAATCACGGGAAACCCGTGTGCTGACTATCATTATATCCACATTTTCTTATAAAATCAAACACATTTTTCCCACTTTTACCCCCATTTCACGCTACTTAACATAAAACATACAACATGTTGGAAGGGGGCATTTTGGCTTGTCAATATCTTGTAAAAACAGCGGAAAAATTTTTATGTCCCAAAGCCTTAAAATCCTTTATTTTTCAGCTCTTCCACCAGTTTTACGTAAAATTCCACCACATCAAAGCCCCGGTAATCCTCCCGTTTTAAATCAATCATATCCCCATGGGAAATCCCCCGGTGCTTCCTGTTGGTGACAATCCCCCTGAAATCCCCCCACATGGCTGACTCCGGCGTCACCAGACCGTCGTTGGCCCCGTCCACTGCGCGGATCAGCAGGTAAGGAAGCCACAGCAGCGGGTCGCTCAGGCAGTCCTTCATCAGGGAGGTGTAACTCCGATAATAGACTCCGGGCACATCCGGCACGGTTTCATTGAACCAGCGGCTGGAATCCGTACTGAACTGATGGGTAGCAGTATAAAAGTCAGGATGGGAATCCCCAAAACGGCCAAACCCGCGGTCAAAGCATCCGGCAATGAACCGGTACAGTCCTTCCGGCAAGCGGCAGGCGTAATCCACGAACCTGCATCCCCGGTGGGGCGTATTGATGGTTGTGAGGGAGGCCACCATGGGCGCCGCCCCCAGCATGGATATGGCGTAGCGGGAATCCAGCCCGCCCTTGGAGTGGGCGATGATATTCACCTTCCCGCACCCTGTTTCCTCCACGATTCCTTCAATCTTCTTACGGATGTCCCCTGCATTGTAAACCACTGTGGCAAATGCCTCCTGGTTCCCATAGTACACCGATGCCCCGTATCTTGTAAGCTCCCTTGGGATCCTGCCCCAGTAATTAAAATACCTTAAATCCCTGAATCCAACGCCGTGGACCAGAAGAAGGGGGTACCTGGTCCTGCACATGTCCGACTCCGCCCGCACATTGCGGACCGACTGCTTATAGCATTCAAAGTCATACTCCTCATGGACCAGCCTCATGGCATGAAGAAGGACCAGCAGGTTCACCACCGGGATCCACATGGCCAGCACCATGATCACACGGGTCCTGAGCCTCAGGCGTCCGGAAGTAAGGAATATACGCAGGATCCCGTTCCAGAGAAGGAGTAAGAGCATGACGGCGGAATAGATACCGCTGGCCCATAAAATCCTCTTATCAGCCAGACCATTCCCAAACCCGGGATAAAGCTTTAGAAGGATCGGGACCTGTGCAAAGAAGCCGTAGATGGCGGCATAACAGAGGCTCCGGCCGCCCTCCATGATTGTAATCCTCCAGGAGGCATAGGTATCCTTCCTCTTGGGCATGACCTGGAACACCATCCAGATAGCCCAGGTCATGACTAACACCATGACCAGTATAAGGTTTCTGGCAGCCTGCCCCAGGGCTTCAGCCGCCTTTAAATCCGGCCAGATTCCCATATACCAGCCATAGGCTGCCAGCGGGATGTTCACCGCAAACGGAATATAGAACGCCAGAAACAGCCGTTTCAGATATGTATGTCCTGGTTTCCTCTCCTTCATCCGTATTCCCTCCTGCATTTACTCTGAATGTATTTAAAAAAGCCCGGCCAGCAGCGGCGATATCCATATCTCCAGGAACGCCCCGGCCCCGGACATGGCTATCAGCAAAAGCCCCGGCAGGATATGAAGCTTCTTCTGCGCCTGGCCTGACCAGACAGAAAGCACGTACCATATCAGAAGATAGATAATGCCGTGGGGAAGCATGCTGCACAGGAATGCGGCTATCCCCAGGATTCCTTTCCTCATGGTCCACACCGAAAGCACCACGGCCAGGGACATGCCTGCATAGAATGTCAGGAACCCGAACAGCATCTGGCTGCACACGGTCAGCCCGGCCAGCCATCCGGCCCCCGCCTCAAAGGCCCGCTGCTTCCACACAGCCAGGAAATCCTTCACGGCATACCGTCCCCCGGCCCCCACTGTCCCCGCTGTCCCTGCCGCCCCAAGGACGCAGCCCTGTACCACGGGGCCGCCGAACGCCAGTGCCGCCGCCGTCCCCGCCAGCACGCCCAGCACGAAGCAGGACAGCAGCCAGTCCTGATATGTAAGCGTTGCAAGGCCCAGCCTTAACCGTCTCAATCCCACAGCCGTCATCCTCCCCATGAATATCTCTAAACTACTGTATTCCGGGGAGGCGGCCATTATGCCAAGTCGTCCTTTTTATCCACGCTGCGGTACTTCCTTGCATAGGCCATAATGGCTGCAATTGTCTTACCGTCCGTGATTTTCCCTGTATAAACCATCTCTTCCAGGTCTGCAAGTTCACATGGCTCCACATTGATGACCTCATCCTCATCCAGGTTCTGGTGGGACGGTATCAGGTTGTGGGCAACGAAGATATCAATGGCCTCATCACAGAACGCCACGGTGGTGGTAAGGCTCATCAGGTATTCCAGGCTATCCGGGGATTCCACCCTGAATCCGGTCTCCTCCTCCAGTTCCCTGAATGCGCAAAGCACCTTGGGTTCATCCGGCGCATCCAGCTTACCGGCCGGGATTTCCAGCGTAAAACGGTTCAGTGCGTTGCGGTACTGGCGCACCATGAGGATTTTCCCGTCAGCCGCCACCGGCAGGACGGCAGCCGCCCCATCATGGTGGATAAAGTCCCACTTTGCCTCGTGTCCGTTGGCAAGGACCGTGTCCTCATATATCTTCAGGATATTCCCCTCATACTTAAGCTGTCTGTCCAGACGCACTACCGGCATCCCTTCATTCTCAACTTTGTTTTCCATTGTCATTTAATCCTTTCCTGATCCTATCATGATTTTATTCCTTATTTCAATCCACGCTCGGTATATTGTCGAAGTTCGACTGCATCCTACGTAGATGCGTGGTTGACCTCATGGCAGTGGGGGATACCGATTACTCTCCGCCCACCACTGCCG
>NZ_JAJFEB020000025.1:0-76000 GCF_020709765.2 Clostridium pacaense | reverse complement strand
TAGAGCCGTATACGAGACCCGTACGTACGGTTCAACGAGAGGGAAATAATTCTTAGCAATTATTTCCCTACTCTATTTGTTAAGTTTCATGGCGGTTTTGTTAAAAATGATATAAAAAGTATTAAAAATATATAAAGATGTTGACGAAACATGAAAACGTGCTATAATAAATCTGTAATGAATGTAACATTTACGTAACAAATAGGGCATCATCATTCATTCAAAACTAAACCGCGATGGGAGATTTCCTTAATGAGAAGTATGTTAGGTCAACTGATAAGAACAGGCGCTGTGTGTGGTATGCTGATGATAATGAATCCATTCACATCCATGGCAGCCATCGGACCTGGTTTTACAGCCGGAACATATGTGGCAACCATCACATCTGAGAGTGTGAACATCAACCGGAACATGGACAGCGAAGAAGTGCTTATGACAGCCCGGACAGGGAATACATACGAGGTATTAGAGGATTTAGGGAATGGATGGATGAAGGTACGGGTGAACGATACCGAAGGTTACCTTCCCGTATCAGGCAATGCCACGGTGGAGCAGGTGACGGAAGATGAGATTGCGGAAGTGCAGCAGGATGCGCTGGAGTCTTCCAACAGCTATAAGCGCCAGCAGGTGGTGAATTATGCCATGCAGTTTGTAGGCGGAAGATATAAGTATGGCGGCAGCGACCCGCGCACAGGCGTGGATTGTTCCGGCTTTACAAGATATGTGCTCCAGAATTCCGCGGGAATCAGCATGAACCGCTCTTCAGGCGGACAGGCCAGCCAGGGCATGCCCATCGGCGCAGACCAGATGCAGCCAGGCGACCTGCTGTTTTACGGAGGCGGCAGGGGAATCAACCATGTAGCCATGTATATTGGCAACGGGCAGATTGTACATGCTTCCACGGAGCGTACAGGTATTACCATATCGAACTGGAACTACAGGAATCCGGTTAAGATAGTGAATGTGCTAGGATAAGATTTTCAAATAGATAAAAGACGCGTCCCGGGATGAATGTTCATTCCGGGACGCGTCTTTTTCCGTCCGTCCCTGTCCTGCGTTGGCCGGATTGTACCGGCGCAAAAAAGGACGGGCAGGATGTGAATCCCGCCCGTCCTCAATTAGAGTCCTTGTTTAGCCCGGATTAAGCTACGCAGACATTAACAGCCTGTAAACCACGGTTGCCGTTAGTGATGTCAAATGTTACGGACTGTCCATCTTCTAATGACTTAAAGCCATTGGATGCGATTCCTGAGAAATGAACGAAAATGTCCTCGCCGTTCTCCTCGTTTGTGATGAAGCCGAAGCCCTTCTGTGAATTAAACCATTTAACTGTACCTTTGTTCATGAAAGATACCTCCTGTAATATTATTTTTTTTGAATAAAATAAAATCACATATTTTTGTAAATCATCAATCGTGTTCATGACTTACAAAAATATGTGAAATCAGAATTTAATCAAAAATACTTTGTTACTATAACATATAGGGGAGGGGATGTCAATGGAAAAATCAAAATTATTTAATAAAATTTCGAAAATTTCGAAAACTTAGAAATCACAGCCCTGTTGACAGAGAAACACCGGATAGGGGAGCTATCCGGTGTTTACTCAAGGGGAGTATAAATAATTAATAAGGATGAGGTCATGGTTTAAGGGAAACCATTTTACCTCATATTATTTATAATATATTTTTTAGAAAAATGCAACCATATTTTGATGATATGACCATGAAAAGTGTGCAAACATTGTTTGGGTTTATAAAATTTCGCCCGGCACAGGATGATAACGGCAGTTAATTACGCACGTATGGATGAATTCTGCTCCTGGAAATTGGATGTTAATAGTGAGAAAGTCATAATATCCCCGTTGTATCTGCCGTATCCTGAAGGAACGGAACCAGGTGCCAGCGGACCGGATTGCGGTGATGTGGACTGATTTTTTATTTTTAAGGAATAAACAGACGGAATTCCTGCCATACTAAGCCTGTAACAAAAAACGTGTTTTTAGGAGGTAGTGAAAATGTCTAATAATAACTACAGCAACGACATGGAAAACAGCTCAAGAAACAGCATCAACATGAATCAGCAGAATAACAGCCAGAACAGCTCCAGGAACAATTCCCAGAACAGTTCTCAGAACAATTCCCAGAACGGTTCCCAGAACAGCTCAAGGAACAGCTCCAAGAACAGCTCTCAGAACAATTCCCAGAACAGCTCTCAGAATAGCTCCAGGAACAGCTCCCAGAACTATTCTCAGAACAGTTCACAGAACAACAGCCAGAACAGCAGCAGAAACGACTCAAACTACTAAGATTGGCTGCATTCCGGTCCATGCCGGAATGGAAGGAGAAGGCTGCCGTTTTAAAACGGTGGCCTTTTTCTGGTGCTTTTGGGTTGTCAATACAGCTGCCTGGACAGGAAACCAGCATTATCCTGCCAGGCTTTTTTTGATTCATGCCAGCCTGTCCGGCACCACAGGCACGGTCCTGCATATATTGGTAATAGGACACGTCTGACAGGCTGGCGCTGGATTCACAGGAACTTATCCCGTACGGTACCCGGACCTGACGGACATAAAGGAAAGGGCAGGTGAATGGGAAATGACGACATTTCCAATGATATCATATAGACAGTTTGATGAATGGATGGAGCAGGGAAAGGTGGCGCAGCTGGTGGACCTGCGCGAACCGTGGATGTTTGGCAGGGACCGGATATGGGGAAGCGTGAACATTCCTTTTGAGGATCTGGAGGCCAGCCTGGACCGGATAAGAAAGGACGGCGCCGTGGTGTTTTACTGCGACAGGGGGGCGAAAAGCATGCTGGCCTGCCGCGACCTGTGGAGAATGGGGTATGAGGCAGTGGACCTGGCCGGCGGAATGTTGAATTACCGGGGGAAATACATTGACAGAAGGCCTGCATCAGCTATAGAATAGAAATGCATTGAAATTTCAGGACAAAACCCTGTTTTTGGAGGATAAACCTATGAAAATAATGTTTGCGTCAGATATACACGGGTCTGCGTACTATTGCAGGCAGATGCTGGATATATATGGAAGGTCGGGGGCAGGGCGCCTGGTCCTTCTGGGAGACATACTGTATCACGGTCCCCGCAATGACCTTCCAAAGGAATATGCACCCAAGGAAGTCATTGCCATGTTAAATCCCATGAAGAATGAGATTTACGCGGTCCGGGGGAACTGTGACACGGAGGTGGACCAGATGGTGCTGGATTTCCCTATCATGGCGGATTACGGGCTGTTTGTCATAGACGGCAGGACCTTCTATGCAACCCATGGCCACGTATATGACCAGGATAACCTGCCGCCCATGAAAGTAGGGGACATACTGGTTCATGGACACACCCATCTGCTGAAGGCGGAGAAGGTGGACACAAAAGCATGCGGGACCATTACGGTGCTGAACCCGGGGTCGGTTTCCATACCCAAGGGAGGCAACCCCAACACATATGCCATGCTGGAGGACGGCGTATTCTCCATCCTTACCCTGGATGGGGATGTGGTAAAAGAAATTAAGCTGTAATATGCGGAGAGGATAATTGATTGAAGACATATGAACTGATTGCACCCTGCCATTTTGGCCTGGAGGCGGTGCTGAAAAAAGAGATACTGGATCTGGGATATGAGATATCCCTGGTGGAAGACGGGCGTGTCACCTTTATCGGGGATGACGAGGCTGTATGCAGGGCCAATATTTTCCTGCGCACCGCGGAGCGGGTGCTGTTAAAGGTGGGATGCTTTAAGGCAGAGACCTTCGAGGAACTGTTCCAGGGCACAAGGGCCATACCCTGGGAGGAATATATCCCGGAGGATGGTAAGTTCTGGGTTGCCAAGGCATCTTCCATTAAAAGTAAGCTGTTCAGCCCTTCGGATATCCAGTCCATCATGAAAAAGGCAATGGTGGAGCGCCTGAAAAAGCATTACGGCGTCACATGGTTCCCTGAAAATGGAGCCAGTTATCCCCTGCGCGTTTTCCTGTACAAGGACATGGTGACGGTAGGCATTGACACCAGCGGCGATTCCCTGCACAAGCGTGGATACAGGACACTGACCAGCAAGGCTCCTATTACGGAGACACTGGCGGCTGCCCTGATCATGCTTACACCGTGGAACAGGGACCGCATCCTGGTGGACCCGTTCTGCGGAAGCGGGACATTTCCCATTGAAGCGGCCATGCTGGCAGCCAATATGGCGCCGGGCATGAACCGCTCCTTCCTTTCGGAAGAATGGAGGAACATAATTAAACGTAAATGTTGGTATGAGGCCATGGATGAGGCCAATGAACTGGTGGATACGGATATAAAGGTGGATATCCAGGGATATGACATTGACGGCGATATCGTGAAGGCGGCCAGGGCCAATGCGGAGTCCGCAGGAGTGGCTGATATGATACACTTCCAGCAACGGCCGGTCAGCGCCCTGAGCCATCCTAAGAAGTATGGTTTCATCATATCGAATCCGCCTTATGGTGAGCGTATTGAGGATAAATCCAACCTTCCGGCGCTGTACCGTGAAATCGGGGAGCGCTATGCTGCCCTTGACGCATGGTCCATGTATCTTATCACTTCCTATGAGGATACTGAGAAGTACATCGGGCGCAAAGCGGATAAGAACCGCAAGATTTATAATGGAATGATGAAAACATATTTTTACCAGTTTATGGGTCCCAAGCCTCCCAGACGAAGTCAGGAGAGCAGAGAGAATTGAGACATAGCAATACCTTTTTATCATACGGACAGAGAAAACGGCTGATGCTGATCCTGCTGGGCCTGATCCTGGCAGGCAATTCGGCCGGATGTTCACGCCTTCTTGGGGGAGGGCAGGGGATGGAGAAAGCCGTGGATGACACTGGAGCCGATGACGGCACCGGGATCCAGGACGGCTTTGAATCGGAAGGCGGCACCGGGACCCAGGACGGCTTTGGATTAGAAGGCGGCACCGGGACCCAGAGCGGTTCCGGCACAGGGGATGACCGTGGAACCATGGGCAGTACCGGGACAGGCAGCGGCTCAGAGGGAAAAGACGGTTCAGGACCAGCGGATACGGGCCATGGAAGTGCGGGAAAGCCAGGCGGTTCAGGTCAGGGGACATCCGGGACGGATGGGCAGACAGGAGCACATGGACAATCAGGCGCGGATCATACGGTTGGGAATCAGGGAAAGGCATTTCCTTACACCTGGAACCGGGGCCGGGGCGCTGACATAAAGCTTCCGGAATCCTATGACTACAGGAAGGCAGGAAGGGCGCCCCAGATCGGCAACCAGGGTTCGCTGGGGACATGCTGGGCGTTCGCCTCCCTGACAGCCCTGGAATCCTCACTTCTGCCAACGGACAGGGAGATGTTTGCCGTGGACCATATGACCATGCACAACAGCTTCCTGCTGGGACAGGATGAGGGCGGGGAATATACCATGTCCATGGCGTATCTGCTGGCATGGCAGGGTCCAGTGCTGGAATCGGAGGATCCTTATGGGGATGGGTATTCACCGGACAATCTGAAGCCCTCAAAGCATGTGCAGGAAATCCAGGTCCTTGGTCCAAAGGACTATGATGCGGTTAAGCGCGCCGTATACTTACAGGGCGGCGTCCAAAGCTCCCTGTTCACATCCATGCGGGATTATGAAAGCGAATCCGTGTACTATAACCGGGAAACCAATTCATACTGTTACATCGGCAGTGAGCAGCCCAACCATGACTCCGTCATCGTGGGCTGGGATGACAATTATCCAAAGGAGAATTTCAACATGGAGCTGGAGGGGGATGGCGCGTTCATCTGTACCAACAGCTGGGGGGAGGACTTTGGGGACCAGGGATATTTTTATGTGTCCTATCATGACAGCAATATCGGTGTGCACAACATTGTCTACACGGGCGTGGAACCGGTGGACAATTATAAGAAGATATACCAGAGCGACCTCTGCGGCTGGGTGGGGCAGATTGGATACGGCCAGGACGAGGCGTGGTTTGCCAATACTTACAGGGCCGGGAAAGGGGAGGACCTGGCTGCCGCCGGATTCTATGCAACGGATAAGGATACGGAGTATGAGATATATGTGGCAAGGAACCTGCCGGAAGCGGGCAGCCACAGGATGGAGAAGGCCCTTAACAGCCGGACCCCGGTGGTCAGGGGGAAACTCGCCAACGCAGGTTACTATACCGTGCCCCTGAAAGAAAAAATAAGATTGGATGATAATGAAAAATTTGCTATAATTATAAAAATAACAACACCGGGAACCGTTCATCCGGTTGCCATTGAATACGATGCAGGGGACGGCATTGCCCAGGTGGACCTGTCGGACGGCGAGGGATACCTAAGCCATAACGGCAGTGTCTGGGAGCATGTGGAAGAAACACAGAAGTGCAATCTCTGCCTGAAGGCATATACGGAATAGTACGGCGTCTGCAGGGCCGTACCGGCGGTTGTCAGGGGAAATGACAGATGAGGATTGAGGAAATGGGACATAGAATAATATTTGCAACCGGCAATGAAGGGAAGATGCGGGAGATAAGGGTGCTGCTGGCGGATTTGGGACTGCCCGTGCTGTCCATGAAGGAGGCAGGGGTGAATCCTGAAATTGTGGAAGACGGGGCGGATTTTGGGGAGAACGCCGAGATTAAGGCACGGGCAGTGTGGAACCTGACAGGGGATATCGTGCTGGCGGATGATTCCGGCCTGGTAGTGGATTATATCGGCGGGGAACCGGGAATATACTCAGCCAGATACATGGGGGAGGATACCTCCTATGAGATTAAGAACAGGAATATCATTGACAGGCTGAAGCAGGCAGTTGGGCAGGAGCGCAGCGCGCGGTTCGTGTGCAATATAGCCGCAGTCCTGCCGGACGGCCGGGTGCTCCACACAGAGGAAACCATGGAGGGCCTGATTGCAGATGAACCTGCGGGACAGGGAGGCTTTGGCTATGACCCGATCCTCTATCTTCCCGCCTACGGCATGACCTCGGCTGAAATCACCATGGAGGAGAAGAATGCAATCAGCCACAGGGGAAAGGCGCTGAGGGCCATGAAGACGGTCCTTGAAGAAGTGCTTAAAAAGGATGGGGAGGACGCGGGATGAAGATATTGATTGTCAGTGATACCCATAGGAAGGACGAGAACCTTAAGCAGGTCATTGCGCGGTCAGGCCCCCTGGATATGCTGATCCATCTGGGGGACGCGGAGGGCAGTGAGCACATGATTGCCACCTGGGTGAATGAAGGCTGTGACCTGGAGATGATTCTGGGCAACAATGACTTTTTCTCCTGCCTGGACAGGGAAAAGGATATCATGATTGGACGTTACAGGACCCTTCTGACCCATGGGCACTACTATAATGTCTCCGTTGGGGCCGAGTATCTGGCTGAGGAGGCCAGGGCCAGGGGATTTGACATCGCCATGTATGGACACACCCACAGGCCGTTTTACGAGATTGACAAAAAGCCGGGGGATAAGGACCTGATTGTACTGAACCCGGGAAGCCTTTCCTATCCGCGCCAGGACGGCCACAGGCCATCCTACATGCTGATGGAGATTGATAAGGAGGGTGAAGCCCACTTTGCCCTGAACTTCCTGTAGGAATATGACCACGGGAAAGGGCGGAATATAAGGGCGGAACCCATTTCCCGGAAAAGGCCGAAGGAGAGCGTCAAAGGGAAAACGTCAAGGGGGAGCGGGAACCAAAAAAATAAAAATAACATTGACATTCTAACCGGCATAGTATATAATAACTTTTGCGTCGTGAGACGGGAGAGAATGACGGGTATATTATACCGGTACCGGGGTGTGGCTCAGCTTGGCTAGAGCGCCTGGTTTGGGACCAGGAGGTCGCAGGTTCGAATCCTGTCACCCCGATTCATAACCGAATGATTGTTTATATGCAGGTGTAGTTCAATGGTAGAACACTAGCCTTCCAAGCTAGATACGTGGGTTCGATTCCCATCACCTGCTCTCAGGGAGAAGCCTTATGAGGCTTCTTTTTTTGCGTGGAAAAATGTTCCCAAAGTCGGCAGGTCGGTTTGTGATAAAAATAACAGAGACAAGAAGGAATTGTCAACAAGTTTCAAACAATTAATTTGAAAAGGAATAATTGTTACATTGATTGAAACAAAGTTTCGTTATATAATGGATTTATTGACAATTTAGTTTCATTTCCTATAATTAAAAGTGAGGACGGGATACGATGAAGAATGTATTGGTAAGACTGCAGGAGTACAGGGTACAGGCCAACGGGGCGGAAAAGGATCTGGTCCGGTACCTGTTGGAAAAGCCGGAGGAAGCATCCAAGCTCAGCATCCATGTGCTGGCTGAGAGGACCTATACCTCGGCGGCCACAATCATCCGTCTGTGCAAGAAGCTGGGGTTTAGCGGCTATAAGGAATTCAGCAGCTCCCTGAATTACGAGATTGCGCTGCGCAGCCAGGCCCGTAAGGATATCAGCACGGAAATCAGCCGGGACGACGGACTGAAGGATATTGTGGATAAGGTCACGTACAGAAGCATACAGGCATTGGAGGACACACGCAAATTAGTGGATCTGGACGAACTGCAAAGCTGTGTGGACATCCTTGAGAGGGCCAGGACCATAGGGCTGTTTGGAATCGGCTCCTCGCTCCTTGCTGCCAGGGATATGTATCTTAAGTTCCTTAGGCTTAACAAGCCCTGTATCTGCAATGATGACTGGCATTCCCAGCTTGTGTGCGCAAGGAACCTGACAAAGGAGGACGTGGCCGTCATATTCAGCTACTCAGGCCTGACCAAGGAAATGCTGACCTGCGCCAAGGTGCTGAAGGAACAGGATGTCCCAATCATCACGGTGACCCGGTTTGCTGAGAATGAACTGACCCGCCTGGCTGACTGCAAACTGTACGTGTCGGCCAAGGAACTGCTGGTGAGGACCGCGGCAACCGCGTCCAGGATATCCCAGCTGAACATCATCGACATACTGTTTACCGCATATGTGAAGAATAATTATGAGAGGAATATATCCAGGCTCAAAAGCAATGTAATAACAAAGGATATCATATAAGGAATCCGGCTGTATTTAAGGAAAACGACTATATTAAGGAAGGAAGGGACTATCATGGAACTCTTAACCTATAACCAGGCATATGAAGCCCAGGTGGTGGGACTCTGGAACCAGGAGCTTTTCGCAGACCCCATAACCGTACATAAATTCCGCCAGCAGGCGCTTTTGGACGACAACTTTGATTCGGACCTGTGCTATGTGGCGCTGGAGGATGGGAAGACAGTGGGATTCCTGCTGGCCACCAAAAGAAAATTCCCCTATCTGGAGCGGGGGACGGAACCTGAGCGCGGATGGATTAATGTGATGTTTGTGTCCGGGGAATACCAGGGAAAAGGAATCGGCACAAAGCTCCTTATGAGGGCGGAGGCGGATTTAAAGGCAAGGGGGGCCAGGAACATCACCCTGGCGGCCTACAGCCCGAGTTACTTTTTCCCGGGCGTGGATACGGAGAATTATGCGGGGGGAGCGGCATTTTTTGAAAAGCACGGTTATGTGAAGGGTAAGACCAGCTATTCCATGTGCAAGGACCTGCACGGCTACCGCCTGTCGGATGAGACAAAGGAACGGCTGAAAAAGGCCAATGAGGCGGGATTTGATTTTAAGATGTTTTCATATGAATACGCGGTGGACCTGCTGAATTTTGCCCGTGATGAATTCGGGGGCGGATGGAAGCGCAACTGCCTGCTGACCATGCAGCATGACCGGGCAGAGGACTGTATCCTGCTGGTACTTGATAAAGAGGATAAGATATGCGGATTCTGTACCAGGATGATTGATGAAAATCCCATGCGTTTCGGGCCGATTGGAACAGCGGAGCGCGTGAGGAACCAGGGGCTTGGCAGCATCCTCTTTGACCTGGCCCAGCTGGAGATGGAGAAGAGGGGGATCTACCACCTGTATTTTGTGTCCACGGATGACCCGGGCCGCAGGTTCTATGAACGCCACGGGGTCCATGTGTTCAGGACATTTAAGGATTACCGCAAGGATATATAAGGGAGGGAACAGGAAATGGAAATAGCAAAACGCGTGGTAAGTATCGGCGCCCATTCACTGGATGCGGAGCTGCTTGGAGGACCATTGATCTTAAAATATGCAAAGCAGGGCAGCCACTGCACCCTGATCCATGTGACCCAGGGCAGGCTGGAGGACCCAGGTGCGACGGAGGAGGAGAAACAGGCATATCTTAAGTCGCTTCTGGACCAGAACCAGAGGGCGGCCAAGGCCTTGGGCGGCGATACCATCTGGCTGGGATATGTGTCAAGCAGCATGCCCTCCCTGGAGGACTTTGCCAGGAGGCTGGAAGGATATTTTGAAGAGGAAAAGGTGGAGCTGGTCATCACCCACTGGCGCGGTTCCATGCATCCGAGACATATCAATACCCATGACGCGGTAACCCTGGCCGTGAAGCATCTCAGGAAAAAGGGAAATCCCATCCGGCTGGTGTACGGCGAGACCTTTGAGGACCTGCAGGGCTTTATCCCCCAGGCGTATTACAGCCTCAGCAGCGGGGAGACGGAGCAGTGGTTTGAGGCCCTTAAGGAGTATCAGGTATTTAAGGGGGAAATCAACGATTTCCCGTATATTCCTTACTATACCACCAACCTTAAGGTAAGGGGAATTGAATCAGGAAACGACTGCAATACAGTGGGCTACATGTATGCAAGCCAGATAGAGGAACGCTTATGGTAGGACTGAAGGGGAAGGATAAGGAAGTATTATCCGGTTTAAAGACAGAGAGCAGGAACCCCAGGACACTGGACCTGGACCTTATGAGTGTGGGGGAACTCCTGACCGTGATGAACGAAGAGGATAAAAATGTCATTGAGGCCGTAAAGCAGGTGCTGCCCCAGATCCAGGAAACCGTGGAGGCTGTCATCCGCGCGCTGAACCAGGGGGGGAGGCTGGTTTACGCCGGGGCAGGGACCAGCGGCAGGCTGGGAATCCTGGATGCAGTGGAGTGCCTGCCCACATTTTCCACCACGGACGAGGTGGTGGGAATCATTGCAGGAGGTGAGAAAGCCTTTGTCCGCGCCCAGGAGGGAGCGGAGGATTCCAAGGAGGAAGCCAGGAAGGACCTGGAACAGCTCCATGTGGATGGGCGGGATGTGGTGGTGGCCCTTTCTGCTTCCGGGCGTACCCCGTACTGCATCGGCGCATTGGAATATGCCAGGGAAGCGGGCGCGTGCTGCGTGGGGCTTTCCTGCAACCGCCCGGCAGAGCTTTCCGCCTATTCGGACATTGCCATCGAGGTGGACGCGGGGCCGGAAATCCTCACAGGATCCACAAGGCTTAAGGCGGGAACTGCGGAGAAGATGATCCTGAACATGATTTCCACTGCATCCATGGTGGGAATCGGAAAAGTATATGGAAACCTTATGGTGGATATGCGGGCCACGAACCTGAAACTGGTGGAACGGGCCAAACGGATTGTATCCATGGCATGCGGCTGCACGGAGGAGGCGGCACAGGCAGCCCTTTCAGAGGCAGATGGAGGGATTAAAGCCGCCATTGTCATGATCCTGGCAGGGGTAACCGCCGAAGAAGCAAAGGAACGTCTGGAAATCCACAAAGGATTTGTCAGGAAATGTTTGGATGGTGCGCGCGGCCGTGCCTGAAAGGAGGAACTGCAATGGCAGATTTGTATGTAAGAATTGACGACAGGCTGATACATGGACAGACCATCGTGGCATGGTGCCCCACGCTGCAGATTAAGGAAATCGTGGCAGTGGATGATGTGAGCGCCAAGAATCCCATGCTCAAGACCATCATGACCATGGGCGTGCCGGGCACCTACAAAACACACATTGTCACGACCCAGGAGGCCAGGGAGATACTGAAAACCCCGGGAAACGGGAACCGGCTGATGATCGTGAAGCAGCCCGAAGTCCTGACAGCCCTTAAGGAGGAGATAAGAGGGGCCAAGGCAATCATGCTGGGGAACCTGGCTAAAAAGGAGGATTCCAGGCATAAGCTGGACGGGGCCACGGGGATATTCTACCTCAGCGACCAGGATGTGGAAATACTGGATGGGTTTGCAAATGACGGACTGGAGGTATTTTTCCACCAGCTGCCCACCTCATCCAGAACAACGTGGGAAGCATTTAAGAAAACAATTTAACGTATAGGAGGGGAAGAAATGAGTGTCTTACAGATTATAGCAATTTCACTGTTTGTGTATCTGGGTTCCATTGGCTCCATTGTGGGTAATACCATTGGATGGTATACCCTGGGACGGCCGCTGGTTGCATCCTTTGTGGTGGGCGTGATTATGGGGGACCTGCAGACAGCCATGATTGTGGGCATTGCCCTGCAAATCATGTACATGGGTAATGTGACGCCGGGCGGCGCAGTGGCCTGGGATTTATCCTATGCCACATACATAGGCACGGCCGGGGCGCTGGTATTTGGAAAAGGCATGGAAAGCACACAGGTAATCGGCCTGGCCGTGGTGTTCGCAGGAATCGGCGGTCTGGTGGGACAGATGGTGTGGAACCTGTCCTACGCCCTGAACCTGCCCTTAAACCGCCTTGCCAACAAATACGCCGAGGCAGGGGAAACAGGAAAGATGTATATCCCCAATGTTGTATGCGGACAGCTCATTGGCCTGGCCTGCCGTTTTATCCCGGCCGTGATCCTTCTCACCACCATGACGGCCGCATCGGCACAGGCTGACTTTGCATCCATGATACCGGGCTGGCTCACGACCCTGCTCAGCACCTTTGGGGGCATGATGGCTGCCCTTGGAATGGGGATCATCATCTCCTTCCTGTTAAAAAAGCAGTGGCAGATCTGCATTTTCCTGCTGGGCTTCGTACTGGTGACGTACTTTAACTTAAACACCATGGCAGTGGCTGTCATCGCGACCCTGCTGGCAGTGATTTACTATGTGTTTCAGATTGAGCAAAAGGAGGCAAGGGTATGAGCAGGCAGTTAAGCAAAAAAACATTGGATAAATCCTTCTGGAACTGGTTTTTCTGGAACGGCTGCTCCCAGCAGGCGGAGAGTATGCTGGGCATGGCCTTTGGCCAGGCAATGGCGCCGGTTGTGGATGAACTGTACGACAGCAAAGAGGAAAAGGCCGAGGCCCTGAAGCGCCATGTGACCCTTTTTAACACAGAGGCCCAGGTAGGCTCCATCTGTAACGGCATCGTGTGCGGCATGGAGGAAGCCAATGCCAATGGCCAGTGCACGCCGGATGTGATCAACACCGTCAAGGTGGCCCTTATCGGCCCCACCTCCGCCATCGGCGATTCACTGTGGGTGGCCACCATCATTCCCATCCTCCTGACCATATGTATGTCCATCTCACAGGGACTGGACAGTTCCATGGCATGGGTGGGCGCGGCCATCTACCTGCTGGCTTATCCGGTGCTGACCTGCATCCTGTCCAGGAAATTATTCTACTTTGGATATAAGTCGGGCCTGGAGGGCATGTCCGGGTTCATGGCAACCAGGAAGATGGATATCCTGACCAATTCCATGAACTTCATGGGACTTCTGGTGGTCGGCGCCCTGACCGCATCCTTTGTCAGCTGTTCCATCCCATTCCAGATTGTGAAGGACGTGTTTGACGCCGCTACCGGGGAGGTGCTGGCAGGACAGGTGATTTTTAACGCAGACGCCACAATCAACAACATTTTCCCGCGTCTGGTGCCCTTAGGGCTGACCCTGGGCGTGTATTGGCTGTATGCCAAGAAGAAGTGGTCACCCCTTAAGCTGATGGGACTGATCCTTGTCCTGGCAGCCATACTGACCGGAATCGGGTATATGAGCGGGTTCTACGCATAGACGGCGGGAATGGATGTTCAGACACGCTCCAGGGCAGGTGTCTGAAAAGGGGAGAAGACAATAGATATCAGGAGGAATTAAGGTGACAGGTATTGTGATAACCGGCCATGGACAGTATGCACAGGGCGTGATGAGCGCCATCCAGCTGGTGGCCGGGGTGCCGGAACAGGTACAGGTTGTTAATTTTACAAAAGGAGAGGGCATAGAGGAGCTTAAATCCCACATGATCCAGGCCATCAATGCCCTTGAATCGGATGATGTGCTTCTGATGACGGACATCCTGGGCGGCTCGCCCTTTAACGTGGCGGTGCAGCTTTTGACAGAACCGATGGGCAAGAACCTCAAGGTGGTGGCGGGAGCCAACATGGCATCCATTGTCCAGGCCCTGTTCATACGGGAAAATGTTCCATTTGAGCAACTGCCCGCTGAGGTTATCCAGGCTGGGAAAGAGGGAATCGTGGATGTGTCTGCCATGATGGAAGGAACGATGTAGGGGAGCGTCGGACGTCCGGCAGGATAATCCACGAAAAAACCAGGGAAAAAAAATAAAAAAGTGCTTGCAATCTTACAGAACCTATGGTAAACTATGACTCGTTGACAACGGTAGACGGACAAAGTGTGGCATCATGGTAAGTTGTCAGCGAGCATGAGTCTGTAGCTCAGTTGGATAGAGCAACGGCCTTCTAAGCCGTGGGTCGGGGGTTCGAATCCCTTCAGGCTCATTGAGCGCAAGCTCTGAAAAGCGAATAATAATATTATGGTGGGTATGGCGAAGTTGGTTATCGCGCCAGATTGTGGCTCTGGAGGCCGAGGGTTCGAATCCCTCTACTCACCCTTCCCTTATTGGGAATTTTTTTTTATCCGGATTTATTGGGCCGTCGCCAAGCGGTAAGGCACAGGACTTTGACTCCTGCACTCGAGGGTTCGAATCCCGCCGGCCCAGCTCCATTCATGACAGGCGCGCCAGAGGGCGGCCCGGTCAGCAGCCGTATCACCATGGTATGGCTGCTTTTTTTCTTTTATTTTTCCATAGAATCCTAATGAAAATTTCAGAATCCCATCACAAAATACTCACAAATTCCCTGTATGCTGGATAAATATGGCAGTGATAGGGCTGCGTTAAGGACATGCGGATCATAAGGGCATGTTAAGGGCATGCCGGAGAAAAGAAAATGATAGGGAGGCAGGGGCGAGGGATGACCAATGAGCAATATTACGATTTAATCAAGCCCTATGAGGATGCAAGGCGTGTGCTGAATACCCGTCTGGAGGTTTTGAATCACAGCCTGTATAAAGAAAAGAATGTTTCCGGCCCCATCCATAATATCCAGAGCCGGCTTAAGGAAAAGAGGAGCATTGAGGATAAGCTCAGGCGTCTTGGATTTACGGACAGCATTGCCAATGCCAGGAACGAGCTTCAGGACATTGCAGGCATACGCGTCATCTGTTATTTTGTGGATGATATCTATAACATGGTAAATATCCTGAAACGCCAGACGGATCTTGTGGAGATTAAGGAAAAGGACTACATACTATCACCCAAGCCCAATGGTTACAGGAGCCTGCACCTGGTTTTAGGCATACCGGTGTACTGTCTGGACACCATGGAGTATTTTCCGGTGGAAGTGCAGTTTAGGACCATGGCCATGGACTTCTGGGCCAGTATGGAGCACCGGGTGTGCTATAAAAAACAGCCGGAGAACAAGGACAGGCTGGAAGCGGAATTCTGCCGTTACGCACATATATTGGAAGAGATTGAAAATGAATTTGAAACGCACAACGAAAGGAAATAGGTGGTTTTAGGACAACCATCCATCAGGCTATCAGGCCGGCATCCGCGGAATTTATCTTCGGATGCCGTTTTTTTGCGCCTTCTGTACATAATAATAGCAAGATAAAGAACAGGAAGGCAGAAATGATATGCAGAAAATATGGATATGCGGTGCAAATGGAAGGGTCGGGCGCAAGCTGACAGGGCTTTTAAGGTCAGAACCGGTGGAGCTTCTCCTGACGGATGTGGATTCCGTGGATATCACGGTTTCAGGGGATGTGATGGAGTATGCGGGAATGAACCGGCCCCATTTCATCATTAACTGCGCAGGGCTTACGGACCTGGCCCGGTGCCAGCGGGAACCGGAGCTTGCGTTTAAGGTAAATGCACTGGGGGCAAGGAATCTCAGCGTGGCCGCCAGGATGGGAAAGGCCAGGCTGGTACAGTTTTCCACGGATGACGTGTTTGACGGGGACAGCCGGGAGCCATATACGGAATTTGATACCCCCGGTCCACAGACCATATATGGGAAATCAAAGCTGGCAGGGGAGAACTTTGTACGGGAATTCTGCAGCAGGCATATCATCATCAGGAGTTCCTGGATATTCGGGGCGGGAAGCCCTTATCTGGGGCAGATCCTAAGGAGGGCGGAACAGGGACAGGTCATACATGCGGCCGCAGACCAGTACGCAGCGCCCACAGGGGCGGAGGAGCTGGCGGAAAAGACAGTGGAACTGATGTACCACGGGGAGGACGGCCTTTATCATGTGACGGGACAGGGAAGCTGCAGCCGTTATGAATTTGCCAGGGAGGCAGTGCGCCTGTCAGGGACCGGCGCCTCGGTGATGCAGGCCCGGGGCGGGGATGATGACCTGAATGCCCTGCGGCCTTCCTACAGCGTACTGGATAACATGATGCTGCGGATTTCCGGCATTGCCCTGCTTCCTGACTGGAAGGTCATGCTGGAAGCGTATATGGAGCAGTGGAGACGCAGGCGTCAGGATCCAGATATGGCTGGTATGGATTGGAGGCAGGGGAGATGAGGACGTTATGGAGGAAGGATGACGGGAGGAAGGATAGGGGAATGGGGAAGAATGGGGCGGAAGAAGGCGGGATGGGGAAGCCGGGGCTTACCACGGCAATTTTCATCGGACTTCTTATGGGAGCGGCTGCCGGGATCCTGTTCCACTATGTGGTACCGGCAGGGCCTTTCAGGGACGGCCTGATGATAGACGGCATTTTCTATGTGATTGGAAATGGGTTCCTGCGTCTCATGCAGATGCTGGTGGTTCCGCTGGTGTTCTGCTCCCTGGTCTGCGGCAGCATGGCCATGGGGGATACCGGGAAGCTGGGACGGATAGGCGTGAAGACGCTGGGCTTTTATCTGGTCACCACCGCCCTTGCCATAACAGCTGCCATCCTTACCGCCAATGTAATCAATCCGGGCCAGGGGCTTGACATGTCGTCCATCGAGGCGGCGGATGTGTCCATTGCAGAGCGGGCCGGGCTGGCGGACACCCTGCTGGATATCATCCCCACCAATCCAATCCATGCCCTGGCAAGCGGGGACATGCTGTCCATCATCCTGTTTGCGCTGTTAGTGGGGGTCATTCTGGCAGGACTTGGGGAAAGCGCTGAGACAGTGGGGAACTTTTTCGGACAGTTCAATGATGTGATGATGCAGATGACCGTGATGGTCATGAAGCTGGCGCCATACGGCGTGTTCTGCCTTACGGCCAGGACATTTTCAGGGATTGGTTTTGATGCGTTCGTCCCTCTTCTCAAATATATGGCAGGCGTCCTCCTTGCACTGGTCATACAGTGTGTGGTGGTTTACATGGTCATACTCAGGATATTTACAGGCTTAAGCCCAAGGGTGTTCCTGAAAAAGTTCCTTCCGGTCATGGGATTTGCCTTCTCCACAGCCACCTCCAATGCAACCATCCCCATGTCGATTGAAACCCTTCACAGGAAAATGGGGGTGTCCAAGCGGGTATCCTCATTCACCATTCCCTTGGGGGCCACCATCAATATGGACGGCACGGCCATCATGCAGGGTGTGGCCGTGGTGTTTGCGGCCCAGGCATTCGGAATCCATCTGTCTGTGGCAGACTATCTGACCGTCATACTCACTGCCACCCTGGCCTCCATCGGCACCGCAGGTGTGCCTGGGGTGGGACTTATCACCCTTTCCATGGTATTTGCATCCGTAGGGCTGCCGGTGGAGGCCATAGCGCTTATCATGGGGATTGACCGTATCCTGGATATGAGCAGGACGGCTGTCAATATAACAGGGGACGCGGTATGTACCACCATTGTGGCCAGTCAGGACGGTTCGCTGGACCGCGGTGTGTTCTACGGCACGGAGATGATGCAGGAGGGGGAGTAAAGATGTCCTTGACGTTCCCTGCTGTGGATTTTATACTGGTATTAGAGCGTGTTTGAAAATTGTTCTAGGGCTGTTGTACGGCATATCAGAGAATACACAGGAGGGAACCATGAGTTTATTTGGACTTGAATTTAAGAGCAGGGAAGAACGGGAGCGGGATGAGCGTGACTATCTGTACCGAATCTTTCCCGGAGGGGACGAGCAGAAGAAAGCGGTTGAGAAGGAGCTGGCCTCCAAGCTGCCCTGGGTGGAAATCCGTGGGTTGATGCTCTATTATATCCTTATGCGTGATGCCATGACAGGGCGGGATGGAGTGGGGTTTGAGGATGCGGTGGCTAAGGTGTCCAAACGCCAGCGCATGATTAAGGTCACGCCGGAGATACTTAAAGTGGTGCGGGCTGTCCTGGACGAGAACGGCTGATACCGTTGCAAAGGAGGTTCCCTGGGGCGGGAGAAAAGACGGGATGCGGTATGTGACACCGGACAATCCCGTTGCATCCTTTCGTTCCTAATGAAGGCGGACCGAACCGGCCGGGCGGTTCAGGAACCATGCGGCCGGTTTTCGATTAATAGGATTAGGCTTATAGGATTAGGATTACAGACAACACAGATTACAGACAACAAAAAACCTCACAGGTTCACCTGCGAGGCTTTTTTCATGCGCCAGAGAAGATTCGAACTCCCGACACTACGGTCCGTAGCCGTATGCTCTATCCAGCTGAGCTACTGACGCATGCTGCTGCTTGTTTATCTCTAACAGCGCAAGAGCTATTATATCCCATTTGGAGATAAATGTCAATGGTTTTTGGAAAAAAATTTTATAGTCCATTGTAATAAACATTTAATACAAATGACAGATATTGATATCTGCATTATGCTATATTATGACTATAAGATATGGCGCGATGAATGGTCTGTTTGGAGGAGGTGGATGCAATGCGTATAACTGGTTTAATGGCAATGCTGTCCTTATCTGTGGTTCTTACCACAGGATGTAAGGCATCTGTTATTGATGGAACGGAGCCTGATGTGACAATCAGCGGGGAAGACAGGGGAGGCATGGCAACGGGGACGGAAGAGGACGCGGCTGTCTGGTTTTTGGATACAGACATAGAGTGGACCCAGGCAAAAGAAACGGAATTGCCCGAACGGCTGCGTGGGAACTATATACGGCTGGACAAACCACTGCGGTTTATCCCGGTTTCGGAATCAGGATACTTGGCACAGGTGCGTGAATTCATGAAAGCATATGATGGATCCCTGCCTGTATATTTTAGCGCCCATAATGAGGCGGTCATGATTAAACTCCAGGAAGAGGGGATAATTGATGCCTACTATGAAATAAAGGAGCTTGACCCGAAACAGCAGGAAACCGGACCGCAGACCTTTGCTGTGTATAAGGATTCCCTTGAATTCTGGGGCAGTTACCTTGCTATGGTCTTACCGGCCTCATCTTCCAATCAAAGCAGCGATTACGGGCAGCTGCCGGAAGTAATCATGTCATCCGGCATGCTGACTGATTTCATCCGTAAACCGGATATGACAAAGTATGTTGATTCCGTGGACCGCCGCTGCTTTACATTTACAGGCGGCAATGAGGAATGGGATTTTGAGTACCAGGTGGATGGCTCCATTACACTTTACAATATGGATGGCCGTCTGAGTTCAGAGAGTGAATGCCAGTATGAGGTAACCGCATCTTACAAAAAAGGCCTGGATGTATTGAATCAGACGAAAAAACTTGCTATTTCTTATGAAACTTCCGTGGGAGGCGGGTCCCTCAGCGATGCCATACCATACAGGGACACGGTATTCAAGCTCCGCGGCGCAAGCAGGGGCGGGGCGATTGTGCAGGGTGATGAAGTAATCCGGGTAACTGTGACCATGGATGATAAAACAGAAACCTTTGACCTGGTAAATGAAGAACTGCAACAAAAACATTGAAAAGAGATATCCCCTATGGTATTATTATTTTCATAAGTCAATTAATTCGGAAGAGGATGCAATGACGCAGAAAAAAGTTGTACTGCGTCTTTTTGTGTATGAGGCCGAACAAAAAGGAGGAGCATCTATGAAAAGAAAATTAAGCCTGGTACTTGCACTGATGATGGCTGCCGGTCTGGGACTGTCCGGCTGCGGCGGTCAGGGCGGCAGCACGCCAGCAACCCAGCCGGGAGCGGCAGAGAGCAGCGCTTCGGGAGACGCCCAGGGAGCGGGCGCAGGACAGAGCGTGGGCGATACCGGCATTGACACAACGGGTTTCCTTTACGTTGCCCTGAATGCGGATATCCAGACAGCGGACATGCAGAAGACATCCAAGGATTATCAGATTCCCATTAATATCTATGACAGTCTCTGTGAAATCAAGGTTGCGGATGACGGGACATCCTCCATTGAACCGTGTCTGGCAGAGAAGTGGGACATCAGCGACGACGGCATGGAATACACCTTTTACCTGAGAAAAGGCGTGAAGTTCCATAATGGCGAGGAACTGAAGGCCAGTGATGTGAAATATACATTCGAGCGCATGCTTACGGTACAGGGAGGGACCAACTCCGAATTCCTGGACCAGATAAAAGGCTCCTCAGAGCTGTTTGAGGGAACCGCAACTGAGCTGGAAGGCTTCGAAATCCTGGATGACTACACATTTAAGCTGACCCTTAAGGAACCGTATTCCGGTTTCCTGGCCTGCATCTCCACCCCGGCCGTATGCATTTACAATGAAAAGGCCACCGAGGAAGCAGGGGACCAGTTCGGCCTTGACCCGGCCCTGACCGTTGGCACCGGCCCCTTTAAGTTTGCCAGCTGGACTTACAATGACCAGCTTGTACTTGTGAGGAACGATGATTATTTCCAGGGAGCCAGCCAGCTTCCGGGCGTTGTAATCAAGATCGTGCCTGATACTGAGACACAGACCATGATGTTTGAGAGCGGCCAGCTGGATCTTCTGGACATGGACTATATGACAGAGCAGATTGACCGTTTCCAGGAGACTTATCCGGACCAGATGGTTTCCGGACCGCGTCTTGGAACAACCTACTTTACCATGAACCAGAAGATAGAACCGTTTAACAACCTGCAGGTCAGGAAAGCGGTCCAGATGGCAATTGACCGCCAGGTAATCCTGGACACACTTTACGGCGGCAAGGGCCAGCTGGAGAACGGTATCTTCCCGCACGGCCTGATTGGCTTTAACCCGGATATGCCTGAAATCAAATATGACCCCGAAGGCGCCAAGGCCCTGCTTGCAGAGGCAGGATACCCGGACGGATTCACCATGGAGATTGCGGCTGATATGTCGGCTTCCGACACCATGACCATGGCCCTTGAGATCATCAAGGAGCAGCTGGCCCAGGTGGGAATCAATGCGGAGATTAAGAATTATGATGAGTCCACATGGCTGGAGACAAGGAAATCCGGCGAGCTTGGTTCCTTCATTTCCACATGGACGGCTGATTACAATGACCCGGATAACTTTATCTACACCTTCTTCGGCAATGTGGAGAAAACCACGGCCCGTTCCCTGAACTATCCGGATACAGCCGTGATGGAGCGCGTGGCAAAGGCCAGGACCATCCTGGATAACGATGAGCGCATGAAGGAATACAATGCCCTGGAGGAGAAAATCATATCAGAGGATGCTGCATGGGTTCCCATGTTTTCCAGACTCCACCTCTTCGCTGTTTCCAAGCGCGTGCAGAACTTTAAGGTTGCCTGGAACGGCCTCAGCGACAATGATTTCTATCCGCTGTCCATTTCAGAATAAATTACGGCTGCCTTGACGGGGCCATACATATGATATTAGTCCGGCGTCCGCCGGACTGCCTGGGTGCCGCATATACTGCGGCACCTTTGGCAGATGTGCGGAGTGCCCTCAGAAACCTCTTTGCCTGTCAAGGTGGTTTCTGAGAGTACTCCCAGAAGGAAGAAGGGGGTAATCCAGTGCTTAAAAAATGTCTGAAACGAATCCTGATATCCATACCGGTCCTTATAGGCGTTGTCCTGATTATTTTCATCATGCTGAGGATCATACCCGGCAATCCGGTCACCACCATGCTGGGCGAGCATGTGAACCAGGCCATCATTGACAAGGTCAGCCGGGAAATGGGTCTGGACCAGCCGCTGTATATCCAGTTTTTCCGGTATGTGGGCAATGCCCTTAAAGGGGATTTTGGCACTTCCTACCGGCTGAACCGGAATGTGACAGGAATCATACTGGAAGCATTTCCTAACACGGTCAAGCTTTCCGTGTGCGCGGCCGTGGTGGCCTGGATCATCGGAATCACTGCCGGGATTGTGGCTGCCGTGAAACAGAACAGGCTGTTGGACCGCCTGTTCATGGGATGCGCCCTGCTGGGGGTTTCCATGCCTGTATTCATGACCGCGCTTGTGCTTCAGTACGTATTTGCATTCAAGCTTAAACTGTTTCCGGTATCCGGATATGATTCCCTGGCTGCCATGGTGCTGCCGGCCATTGTCCTTGGGTGGAACTCGGCGGGAAGCATTGCCCGCATGACGCGTTCCAACCTGGTGGAGGCCATGCAGGGGGATTACATACGCACGGCCAGGGCCAAGGGACTCAGGGAATGGGGCGTCATTGTCCATCACGCCCTTAAGAACGCCATGCTGCCTGTGGTCACCATGATGGCGCTCCAGGTTTCCAGCATGCTTTCAGGAGCCGTGCTGACTGAGAGCGTGTTCGGGATTCCGGGAATCGGACGTCTGGCGGTGAACGCCATTGAGACAAGGGACATGCCTCTTTTGCAGGGCACAGTCATCTTTACAACCATTCTTGTAATTGCAGGAAACCTGGTAGCGGATATGCTGTATTCGGTACTGGATCCGAGAATCAGGGAGGGCGCATGATGAATGAGGAAAAAATAACAACAATCAATTCCCTGGATGTGGAGTCACAGATAGGGGAATCCGAGACACTGCTGGACCAGATGAAGACCATGGTCCGCCAGAATAAACTGGCTGCATTTGCGGCAATTGTAATCATCGTGATTGCGCTGGCCGCCATATTCGCACCGCTGGCAGCGCCCTATGACCCATACGCCCAGACACTGACCGATCGGCTTCAGGCGCCCGGCGCGGCCCACCTTCTGGGAACGGACGAGCTGGGACGGGACCTGTTCAGCCGGATTATATACGGAGCAAGGGTATCCCTGCTTGTAGGGCTTGTCCCCACGCTGATTTCTATGGCAATCGGAACCGTCCTGGGGCTGCTGGCCGGTTTTTACGGCGGCAGGGTTGACTTTGCAATCATGCGCCTGGCAGATGTGATGCTTGCATTTCCCTCCCTGCTTCTGGCTCTGGTCATTACCTATACCATAGGCGGCGGCCTTGTGAGTATTTTCGCGGCGCTGATCCTGGTGAACTGGGCAGGGACGGCCCGGATTGTCCGCTCCCAGACCCTTTCCCTGAAAGAGGCGGAGTATGTGGAGGCGGCCCGTTCCATCGGCGTGAAGAAGTGGAGGATTATGTTCCGGCACATCCTTCCCAACTGCCTGCCGTCCCTGATTGTGCTGTTTACCCTTAACATACCGGCGGCCATACTGACGGAGTCTTCCTTAAGCTTCCTTGGGGCAGGGCTGCAGCCGCCGTCAGCCAGCTGGGGACTTGCGGTTGTCCGCGGCAAGAAGTACCTTTTCTCCGAACCGTGGCTTTCCATTGCGCCCAGCGTGGCAATCATGATTGTGGTCATGGCATTTAACTTCCTTGGCGACGGCCTCAGGGATGTGCTTGACCCGTATTTAAAAGAACAATAGGAGGCAGGCGGATGAACAGGGAAAATGCTTTGACACAAGAAAATGCTTTGACCGGGGACAATGCCCCGGCAGGGAACAATGTACTGACAATTGAGAACCTGCAGTCCTATTTTTTCACAGCCAGGGGTACGGTCCCGGCGGTGGATGATGTGACCATCGAGGTGCCTGCGGGCAAGATAATCGGCCTGGTAGGCGAGTCCGGGTGCGGGAAGAGCATGACGGCCATGTCCGTGATGGGGCTTCTGCGCCACCCCGGCAAAGTGGTGGGAGGAAGGATTACCCTGGACGGCAGGGACATTACCTATCTGAATCCAAAGGAGAGGGCCAGGGTGCGCGGCAATGAGATATCCATGATTTTCCAGGAACCCATGACCTCCCTGAATCCCGTGTATCCGGTGGGAAGGCAGGTCCAGGAAGCCATCCTTCTGCACCAGAAGGTATCAAAGGCCGAGGCCAGCCGTCAGGTGATTGAGATATTTAAGGAGGTGGGGATCCCGGAGCCGGAGAAGCGTTACCATTCCTATCCCCATCAGCTTTCCGGCGGCCTGCGCCAGCGTGTGATGATAGGAATGGCCATGGTCTGTAAGCCCAAGGTCATGATTGCAGACGAGCCGACCACGGCCCTGGACGTTACCATAGAGGCGCAGATACTGCGTCTGATGAAACGCCTGCGGGACGAACAGGGAACATCCATTATCCTGATAACCCACAATATGGGAGTGGTGGAAGAGGTGTGCGATTACGTCTACGTCATGTACGCGGGCAAGGTAATGGAGCAGGCAGAGGTATTCGACCTGTTTGGGAACACCAGCCACCCCTATACCCAGGGACTGTTAAAGTCCATACCCAAACTGGATAGCAGGGAGGAGCGGCTCTATACCATAGAAGGTGTGGTACCCAACCTCCTGCATCTGCCGGCAGGCTGCAATTTCTGCAACCGCTGTAAAAAGGCGGAGGCGCGGTGCATGGAGGAAAAGCCCGGACTGTACGGGATTGGGACAGATGAAAACGGCATGAGCCACAAGGTACGGTGTTTCCTTTATGAAGATAGGGGGCAGAAGGACACGGCCCCTGAATCATGCGGCCTGGATGGACAGGCAGGCTCATCCTGCGGGGAGGTGGCGGAAGATGGCAGATAAGAAAATACTTCTGGAGGCCAGGGACCTTGTAAAGGAATTTGCCCTTGAAGGCGGCAAAAAAGGAAAAAATGTGGTGCACGCGGTATCCGGTGTGAACCTAAAGATATACGAAGGCGAGACGCTGGCCCTGGTAGGCGAGTCAGGCTGCGGCAAAAGCACATTGGGGCGCACCCTGATTAAGCTCATAGAGGCCACATCCGGTACCGTTGAATTTGACGGGACAGACATCACCAGGATGAAGGACAGGGAATTTACGGAAATCCGGCGTCAGATGCAGATCATCTTCCAGGATCCGTACGCATCCTTAAATCCCCGTATGAACGTAAGGGAAATCATCTCAGAACCACTTACCACCCACGGCCTTGCCAGGACAAAGGACGAGATTGACCGCCAGGTCAAGGAGCTGATGGATGAGGTGGGAATCCCAAGGGAGTTCATCAACCGGTACCCCCACCAGTTCTCAGGCGGACAGCGCCAGAGAATCGGTATTGCAAGGGCCATAGCCCTGCATCCCAGGCTGATCATATGCGACGAGCCGGTATCCGCCCTGGACGTATCCATCCAGTCCCAGGTATTAAACCTGTTAAAAGACCTGCAGGAACAGTACCAGCTGACCTACCTGTTCATTTCCCATGACCTGAGTGTGGTGAAGTTCATATCCGACCGGGTCTGCGTCATGTTCCTGGGCATGGTCTGCGAGATAGGGGACACCCATGAACTTTACGACCATCCCCTGCATCCATACACCCATTTCCTGCTCAACGCCATACCAAAAGCAGACCCCAGGCTTCGCAGCGATGAAAAAGAACTCCTGACAGGCGAAATCCCCAGCCCCGTAAACCCTCCCTCCGGCTGCCGCTTCCACACAAGATGCCCATACGCAAAAGACATCTGCAGCCAAACCGTGCCAGAAGGAAAAACAATCGGGGAACGCCAGGTGTTCTGCCACTTTCCGCTGACATAAAGGAAATAAGTCTGGCATAGGGTGGCTGGAAGTAGAACAGATACGGAATAAGGCTGATACAGCGTAGAGCAGATACGGAATAAGGCTGAAGCAGTGCAGAACAGATACGGAATAAGGCTGATACAGTGCAGAGCAGATACGGAATAAGGCTGAAGCAGTGCAGAACAGATACGGAATAAGGCTGATACAGCGTAGAGTAGATACAGAATAAGACAGATTCAAAACAGAACAGAATCCAAATCAAAAGAAAATCCCAACAGACAGAATGCCGCAGTCCCACATAAACATCAATCAAGTTTTGTGGACCCGCGGCATTTTGATATTTCTGATACATTCCAATAATTGAAGTAAACCCTCTGACAGTCAGACACATCCAATAAAATCAAAGCCGGAATCACGAAACAATCAGAAAAGCCTAAGCCTGTCAACCATCCCACCGGTACAGATTGAATGGATGCAGGCGCGAGGAAACGTAGTGGGTGAGCGGAAGGAGGCTGGGGGCGGTGGATGCATCTACAGGTGCGTGTAGTTCTTGGGCTGTGGGAAGCGGCGTTAAGAGGCTGGCGCCCTTTGTCTGAGCCCAGTAACTAAAATCAAGGAAAAGAGCAGCAGCGAGTTAGGGCAGAAGCCTCTTGTTTTTAGCCGGTTCCCAGAGTCCTAGGTCGTGTTTGAAAATTCATTCCCGCCATCTGCACGCCCCACTTCGCGGCATATTTGGTCCCAATTCGGTCAACGTAGCCCGCTACGCCTCCCTCATCGGGACCAAATCTCCCACAAAGTGGAACGCACAGCTGACGGAAAGCAATTTTCAAACACGACCTAGAACTACTAGCACCGCAGCCGTATCCACCTCCCCCAGCCCCCTTCCGCTCACGGACGCCACCACCTCCCCGTCCGCACCCCAAAATCCCTCCGCACCTAAAATCCTTCCATCACCTAAACACCCCAATACAATACCCAATCACCACCCAAAGCACGGACAGGATCCACAGAGGCACAAATGAGAATTTCACATAATCCGCCAACTCCGTGCCATCGGCCAGGTCGCAGGCCAGATAGATCTGAGGCTGGGCAACCGGGGAAATCATGGCGCCCATGTTCATGAGAAGTGTAAGCACCACTATTTCATTGGGAACGCCGAATTTGCTGCTTACCCCGGCAACAATGGGGACCAGGGCATACTGCCATATATCATTGGTGAAGATAAGCATGAGCGGGGTGGAAAACAGTGCAATGATAAGATATACCCATGGTCCCATGGTACCGGGGATGATACGGATAAGGAAATCCACCATGGCATCCATCATTCCGCTTTCAGACAGCACCCCGACCACTACTCCGGACAGGAATACGGCGCAGGCAGTGGAATACATTTCCTGGGAATATTTCTTTAACAGGCTTCCCTGGAGTTTCAGGTCAGGGTAGTTGACGCTGAGGGCCACAATCAGGCCAATGGCAAATACAAAGTAGTCCGGGCAGGGCACGACGCTGAGTCCGATTATAAGAAGGATTGTCCAGACCAGGTTGAACCAGAACAATTTAGGCCGTTTCAGTTCAGAAGCTTCCATCACCGTCCGGGTGTCCACGTCCGCGCTTACCTGCCCTGCGCCTTTCTTCATCTGCAGCCGTGCAAGGATTACGGCAAGGACAATGCAGAGTGCGATGTAAATCAGCATCATGGGAAGCATTTTCATGAAAATGTAGTTCTGTGGACTTTCGATTCCCTCTAAGAGCGTGGCCGCCCTTAAGGTCCTGCCGTTCCATGGCGTAACGAACAGGGCGCACATGGTGGCGGAACACAGCAGCAGAAGGACCTTGGGGTCAATCTTCAGCTTTTTGTAAAGGGGCAGCATCATGGGGATGGTAACCAGATAAGTGGAGGTGACGCTTCCGTCAATTTCCGTAATCAGGGATACCAGCACCGTGATGATACAGATTACGGTGACACTGAGCCTGGTGTGTTTCAACAGGAATTCAACCATGATGTCGAACAGTCCTGCTTCCGACATGACGGAGAAGTATGGCAGGGAAAAGAAGATGATGAACATCAGGTCCCTGGTTTTTCCCAGGCCGGAATTGATATAGCCGCATATCTCCGGGACACTGGCGCCGATTAAAAAGGCGCCAATGATGGGAATGATTGTAAATGCAAACAAGGTGCTGACTTTCTTCTTTAAGAGCAGCGTGGTGATTAATATCATCATCGCGAAGCCTATAATTGCGGTATAACTCATGTTTCATTATCCTCCCATTATTTGTTTTCTGCTGCAGGAGCGGCCTGCCCTATGCCGGGGCAGCATGCCTGTTTCAAGCCTATCTTACAAGGCAGGGCTTTTTGGAATCATATTTCCATCCTGGTATCAGGTACTGCATGGCCATTGCATCATCCCTGTCATGGTTTGGCATGGAATGATAAAGCCGGTTTGCCTCCATCACCTTCTCCATATCCAGGGTGACGCCCAGACCAGGCCGGTCAGGAACCTCCAGATAACCGTCCCGGATGGCAGGCGTATCCTTTAACAGGTTCTGCCCGTCCTGCCAGATCCAGTGGGTATCCAGGGCGGTGGGGGAACCGGGGGCGGCGGCGGCCACATGGGCAAAGGTGGTAAGGGTTATGTCAAAATGGTTGTTGGAATGGCTTCCCCAGGTAAGTCCCCAGTCATTTAAAAGCGCCGCCATGCGCAGGCTTCCTTCAAGTCCCCAGAAATGCGGGTCTGCCAGCACGATGTCCACGGATTTTAACGCGGCTGCGTGGTAAAACTGTCTCCAGTTGGTGGCAATCATATTGGTGGCAACCGGAATATGGGTTGCATTCTTGAATTCAGCCATGATCTCACGGCTGGAGAATCCTGCCTCAGGTCCGCAGGGATCCTCCACATAGGACAGGATATGGCCCATGTCCCGGCACAGTCCGATGGCCTCCTGAAGGCTCCATGCCCCGTTGGGGTCTATGTTGATGCGTCCGTTTGGAAACTGTTTCTTTAAGGCGCGTATGGTCTCCATCTCATATTCACCGGAGAATACGCCGCCTTTCAGTTTGAAGTTGCGGTATCCGTATTTTTCCTGAAGGCAGCAGGCCTGTTCCACAATCTGTTCATGGCTGACCATCTCCCTGCGTCTCATCCGGAACCAGGAATCGCTGCTGTTGGATTCATCTATGTAAGGAAGGCTGGTTTTGCCTTTATCTGAGACATAGAACAGGTATCCCAGCACTTCCACCTGGCTGCGCTGCTTTCCTTCAGCCAGAAGCCCGCACACAGGAACACCCAGGTGCTGTCCAAGCAGGTCTAGCAGAGCGCATTCAATGGCCCATTCTGCCTGGACCACGAACTTGAGTTTGCTGATGTCCAGGGTCTGTATCCCTTCCCCGTCATCCCCAGGCGCTTTCCTGCCTCCCCGGTGGATGGTTCCAAGAATGGAGCGGTATTTACCGACTTCCTGCCCCACTACCAGGGGGATGTAGCTGGTCAGGCATTCACAGGTGTATTCACCGCCATGGATTTCCCCAATTCCCGTATGGCCGGAGTTGTCTTCAAGGATTACAATATTTCTCGTAAAATAGGGTGCGTGCGCCCCGCTCAGGGTCATTTCCATACTGTCATATCCAGCCACGGGAATGACTTTCATGTCTGTGATGACCGGCGTATTATTCAACATATCATCTGCTCCTTTTCTTGAAACTCTTGTTTTTCTGACGGTTTTCATTATAATACAGTTAGGAGAAACAGGCCAATATGTAAAAATAATTGGAGCAATCACATTTGCTAATAGTAAATATATCCAATCATGGATGTGCGGGAGGGGATTACATTGGATACAAAATATTTGAATTATGTGCTGACAATTGCCAGGAAAAAGAATATGACAAAGGCGGCGGAAGAGCTTTATGTATCCCAGTCCTCCCTGAGCCAGTACCTGTCCAGGCTGGAACAGGAGATTGGGGTACCGCTTTTCATACGGGCCAAGGGGGAACTGCTGCTGACCCCGGCAGGGGAACTGTATGTGGAGGCTGCCAGGAAGGTAATCCAGATCCAGAAGGACCTGTACCATAACATCCGGGGGCTGAACCATAAAGGCCATATCACCATTGGGGTGACTTCCCAGTTCGGCCTGAGGATGCTGACGGAGATCATACCTGTCTATAAGAAGGAGTTTCCCCAGGTTACCATTGAGATTACGGAATCCAATGTGCCCACGCTTACAAGGATGATCCTGGAGGAGGGAATTGACTGTGCGGTCATGGCGCTGAACTGCGCGGATGCATTTGCAGGGGAACAGGTGTCCCTTCTCCGGAAGGAAGAGGTGCTTTTTGCAGTGCCTGCGGCCCATGGTTACTGCCTGCGTAACCGGACCGGAAATCTGACCAGGGAAGAACTGGTCCGGGAATTTAAGGATGAGAATTTCATGCTGTCCAAGAAAGGGTCCACTCTGAGGGAACTGGCAGACCGGATATTTGCATCCGCAGGGTTCCAGCCAAGTACCATGTGCGAGACCAACAGCATCATTGCCACCCGGGCCATGGTGGCAAAAGGGATTGGCGTCACGTTCATTGCCAGGTCCTGTGTCAGTGACAGGGAAAATGTTGCCTATTATTCCCTGAATCCCCGGATGTACCGCTATAATGCCCTGGTGCGCAGGAAGAACCTGATCCAGAACGAGCCGGAAAGAGCGCTGTTCCGATACATACGCGGATATTTTGAACGGCAGGATGAAGACGGGCCAGGGGACTGAGCCGTGCATGCGTGTGTCTGCAGGGACGTGGTGTTAGTGTTGAAACATGTCCTGTTTTGTGGTATCATAGGGAAAGGAAGAGATAAGAGAAATCGGGGGATAAACTCTTATCTCTTATTTTGTATTGAGCGGGGACGTACATATGAGACAGAAACTATCAAAGCACAATCTGCTGCTTGTTGGATTTACATTATTTTCCATGTTTTTTGGCGCGGGAAATCTGATTTTCCCGCCTTTTCTTGGGGCACAGGCAGGCAGCCTTACATGGCGGGCAATGGAGGGGTTCCTCATAAGCGCGGTGGGGCTTCCTGTATTGGGCGTGGCGGCGGTTGCGCTTTCCGGCGGGCTACCCAGCTTGGCAAAGAAAGTACATCCTGCCTTCGCGTTTCTGTTCACGCTGCTGATTTACCTGTCCATCGGACCATGTCTGGCTATTCCAAGGACAGCCAGCACCTCCTTTGAGATGACGGTGCTTCCCATTCTGACCGGGATGCGGTTTGAGATGGGGCAGCTTGTGGGAGGAACTGGTTTTACCCTTCAGACAGCGGCGCAGTTTGGATATTCGGCCCTTTTCTTCATGGCGGCCATGGCAGTGGCCTTCAGGCCTGAGAAGCTGACGGACCGGTTGGGGAAGGTGCTCTGCCCCGCGCTTTTAATATTAATCGGGGTGATTTTTACCGGATGCCTGGTATGGCCCATGGGTCCCTATGGGGCGCCGGAGGCGATTTACAGCGCAGGGCCGGTGGTCAAGGGCTTTCTGGAAGGATATCAGACCATGGATACCATTGCCGCCCTTAACTTCGGCATCATCATTGCCATCAATATCCGGGCCAAGGGCGTGGACCAGGAGGGCGCGGTTGTCAGGGAAACCGTAAAGGCGGGAGTGATTGCCGGCATCCTTCTGGCCCTGGTCTATGGGGCGCTGGCCCACATTGGGGCGCCTGCGGGCGCAGCGGCTGCCGATACAAGGAACGGAGCCAGGATACTTACCTATGTGGCGGGCAGCCTGTTTGGGAATGCAGGGATGATGATCCTGGGGGTTATCTTCCTCATCGCGTGCTTTAATACATGCGTGGGACTTTTAAGCTGCTGCAGCCAGTATTTTACCACCATAATCCCGGTGATTGGATATAGGGTGTGGGTATTTGTGTTTGCGGCTGTCAGCCTGGTGATATCCAGCGCGGGGCTGAACCGGATACTGACCGTATCGGAACCAGTGCTGAACGCCATATACCCGGTGGCAATCGTGCTGATTGTGCTGGCATTTTTGGGCCCCCTGACCAGGAGGTGGCCATCCATGTTCCCGTGCAGCATCCTGCTCACAGGGATTGTCAGCGTGGTATATGCGCTGGAGCAGAGTAAGGTTACCATACCTTTCCTGAGCCAGGCAACCACCTACCTTCCGGGATATGGGGCCGGACTGGGATGGGTCGTGCCTGCATTGGCAGGGATGGCGGCTGGGATTGTTGTCTCCTCTGTGATGGAGGAGGAAAATGATTTATAGGAAAATATTGATTCAGAATGATTGATGGAATTGTGATTGACACAGAAAAGGACAGGATGGGACATGACACAGACGAGATGGATGCTGCACGCTAAAAAGGCGGATTTTAATAAAATTGCGGAGACATATGGAATCAGTCCGGTAACGGCAAGGATTATCCGTAACCGGGGAATTGAGGGGATGGAGGACATCGGGCATTACCTGCATGGCTCCGTAAAAGACCTGCACGACCCCCGTCTGCTGCCGGACATGGAAAAGGCGGTGGGAATCCTGCGGGGCAAGGTGCAGGAAGGGAAATCCATCCGCATTGTGGGGGATTATGATATTGACGGCGTCTGCTCCACCTATCTGCTCTACCGGGCGCTGAAACGGATTGGGGCCAATGTGGATTTTGAGATACCGGACAGGATTAAGGACGGGTATGGGATCAATGAGATGATCATTGAGGCAGCGGCAGAGGACGGCATTGATACCATACTCACCTGCGACAACGGAATCGCGGCGGTCAGCCAGATTGCCAGGGCAAAGGAACTGGGGATGACCGTGGTGGTTACGGACCATCATGACATACTGGTGGAGGAAAGCGGAAACAGCGGCGCTGGAGATGATGCGGGCGGCCAGGATGGAAATGATGCAGATGCAGAGGACTCCTGCCAGGGAACCGAGGTGCTTCCGCCTGCGGATGCCATTGTGAATCCCAAGATGAGGGGCTGCAGATATCCATTTCCCGGCATATGCGGCGGCATGGTGGCCTACAAGCTGGTACAGGTGCTGTTTGAGGAATGCGGGGTGCCTGCGGAGGAATGGCTGGACATGCTTGAGATTGCGGCCATTGCAACGGTAGGGGATGTGATGAAGCTCCAGGGCGAGAACCGCATCATTGTGAAGGAAGGGCTTTGCCGCCTGGGCCATACATCCAATCTTGGGCTGCGTAAGCTGATAGAGAAGAATAACCTGGCAGCGGACTCCATTACGGCCTACCATATCGGCTTTGTCATCGGACCCTGTCTCAATGCCAGCGGACGGCTTCAGACCGCCAAGCTGGCCCTTGGGCTTCTGCTCTGTGAGGATGAGATGGAGGCGGACCGCATGGCCCAGGAGCTTAAGGAACTCAATGACCAGAGAAAGGACATGACCCAGGCAGGCATTGACGATGCGGCGGCCATGGTGGATGAACTATACCGGGATGACAAGGTTCTGGTGGTGTTCCTGCCGGACTGCCACGAGTCACTGGCAGGGATTGTGGCAGGGCGGCTGAGGGAACGGTACGGCAAGCCTTCCTTTGTCCTGACACGCGCAGAAGGCTGTGCCAAGGGCTCAGGGCGTTCCATTGAAGCTTACCACATGTTCCATGCGCTGGTGGAGGTAAAGGACCTGCTTCTCAAGTTCGGAGGCCATCCCATGGCGGCGGGATTCTCCCTGAGGGAGGAAGACGTGGATGCGTTCCGGCGCCGTCTTAATGAGAACGCCAGGGAGCGTCTGACGGAGGATGATTTCATCCCCAGGGTCTGGATAGATGTGGCCATGCCTTTTGAGTACATATCGGAGTCATTTGTGAAGGAACTGGAACTGCTGGAGCCTTACGGACAGGGCAATGAGAAACCGCAGTTTGCACAGAAGAATATGGTGATACGGAGCGCCAGCGTCATGGGCAGGAACCGGAATGTGGTGCGTCTGAGCCTGGTCAATGAGCGGGGGGTATCCATGAACGGGGTGGTATTTACAGAGGGCGACCTGTTTATGGAGGAAAAAGGAAACAGCAGGGTCATGGATATCATCTATTACCCTGGGGTAAATGAATATAATGGGAACAGGAATCTTCAGATAGTGGTGAAGGACTGGAAGTTCCATTGAGATAAGGCGTAAATGGATAGGGACAGCTGTCTGCCGCAAGAGCGTATGCAACTTAATTTTAAGATAAAAGGATGGAGCATGGTACTTTATTACGTGTCCATCCTTTTTACATGTTAACAGTGTTATTATATGGAAGGTGTAAAATTGGTGAAAAAATAAATATAATATTGACAGTCATTGTGAAATATGCTATATAATAAAGTGTGGGAACGTTATCATGGGAACGTTCCTATCCTTAGGATATGTGTGGGAACGTTCCCATAGAAAGCAAAAACTGTAAATCAAGTATAAGGAGGTAAAATTTATGAAGAGAAAGCTAACCGTATTTGTAACCGCAGCATGTGTGATGATGGGGATCCTGACTGCATGTGGAGGCAGCACATCTACAGAGGAACCGTCCAAAAAGCCGGAAACACAGAAAACAGAGGCAGCAAAAGAAGGTACAGGTGATGTGATTAAACTTAAGTTTTCTTATAACTCGCCTGAACTGACCAGGGAAACCTGCCTGGAGACTGAATTTGCACAGACCTTTAAAGATTACCTGGACGAAAAAGCACCTGGAAGGTTTGACATCCAGATATATCCCGCAGCGCAGCTGGGGTCCTTTAGCGAAGTATTGTCGGGTGTATCCGATGGCAATATAGAGACAGCTTTGGTCAATATAAGCACACTGATTTCTAATGACACACAGCTGAACCTGTGGCAGATACCGGGCTCAATAGGAAGCAATGAGGAGTGTAATGCATTGCTTGCTGACGGGGAGATGATGAAAACCTTTGAGACAGTGGAAGATTCCATGGGTATAGATGTTGCCACATGTTTTACTGCGGGGGCCAGACATTTTACCAATAATAAAAAGGAAATAAGGGTTCCGGATGATATGAAGGGAATTGTATTCCGCGTTATGGAGAATGAGCTTTATGTGAAAATGGTTGAATCCCTGGGAGCCATAGCAACCCCCATGTCTTCGTCTGAATTATATTCAGCGCTGCAGAACGGAGTGGTGGATGGCCAGGAAAACCCGACAGCATTTATTATCAGTGATTTAACATATGAAGTCCAAAAATATATGGTAACAGATGGGCATGTATATTCCATATCACCATTTGTGGTAAATCACCAGTGGTATGAAAGCCTTCCCGGGGATTTGAAACCTATATTTGATGAGGCCGTGGCAGAGGCCCGGAAATCCGCTATCCAGTTTGTGGATAAGCAGGAAAAGGAAGGACTGGAATTTTTGAAAAATGAGGATATCGTCGTATATGAACCAACCCCGGAGGAATTAGAACTTTGGCATGAAGCCGTATATAAGGGTTCACATGACTATATTGTCAATTTGATAGGTGAGGAACCGGTCAATGATTTTATCGCAAAGATTGAAGCATACAGGTCAAGCCATTAAGTTTAATAGGAGTTTAGGAGGAGCAGAGGATGGAGGTTTTGAAATTAGCATACAGAAAAATGGACCAGTTAGAAAACCGGATACATAAGTGTTTTGAAGTATGCGGGGTAGTATTGCTGGCAACAGCATTCCTGTCTATTTTTGTGCAGGTGCTTTACCGGTTCATTATTTCCCGGTTTTTAATATTGCCGTTGTCATTTACGGAAGAACTTTCCAGATTCTGCTTGTTCTGGCTCATATATCTGGAACTGCCGATTACGGTAAAGCAGGGGCTGGAATCTGCCAATACGTTTTTCATCAACAGATGTAAAGGCGTTCCTAAGCTATTTTTGTATATTGTTGTGCAGTGCATCTGCCTGTTCGTGGCGGTAGTGGCATTCAGATATTCATTCGTAGTGCTTAATACCAACCGTACTTACCGGTCTCCGGCCATGGGCCTTCCTGGTTTCATGATGTATGTACCCATTACGATTGGTATGCTGTTTATATTTGTCAGATATGCCATTGATGTTCTTGGGATTATCACAAAAGAAAAGGAACCATTTGAAAATATGGGACAGGGAGGTGTTGAGTAATGCAGGGACTGATTATTCTGGTGGTTTTTATAGCTGTCATTGTCATTGGCGTACCTATTAGCTGGGGAATTGGTTTTATAACAATTATTTCGTTACATATGTGTGACGCTAAGATGACCATACTTCCAACCAAGATGATTACGGGAGTGAATTCATTTACATATCTTTGCATACCATTTTTCATCCTGGCTGCGGATATTATGTCAAAAGGTGGTATAACAAAAAGAATCCTTTTGTTCTGTGATGCGCTTGTGGGGCATATCAGGGGTGGCCTGGCCCATGCCAATGTGCTGGCCAGCATGCTTTTTGGCGGAATCAGCGGGGCTGCTAACGCGGACGCAGTGGGCCTGGGGTCGATTGAGATAGAGATGATGACAGACCAGGGATATGACAGGGACTTTTCCGCTTCCGTCACAGCTGCCAGCGCGGTCCTGTCGCCTATAGTGCCGCCTAGTAATATTTTCATCATCTATGCGATTGTGGCAGGAAATGTTTCCGTGTCAGCCATGTTCATCGGGGGGATTGTGCCGGCTATCATACTGACTACCGGGATGTTTGCGATGAATTACTACTTTGCAGTAAAACGGAACTATCCTTATAAGGAAAACTTCGCCGGATGGAAAAAGGTATTGCAGACAATCTGGAAAACCCTTCCTGCGCTGTTTATGCCATTTATCATTCTGGGAGGAATCACAACCGGAATATTTACTGCTACAGAGTCTTCTGTTGTGGCGGGGGTTTATGCTATAATTATATCAGCTTTCGGTCTTAAAAACTTTACCTGGAAGGATTTATACAATAGTTTGGCCAATGCGGCAAGAATGACATCCGTGGTCATGATTATCATTGCCATGGCTGCGGCCATGGGCTGGGGGATTACCGCCATGCAGCTGCCCCAGAAGATATCAGGGTTTTGTTTATCCTTTGCCAGCAGCCAGAATTCGTTCCTTCTGATTGTATTTTTCCTGCTTGTGATGGTAGGCATGCTGATGGATGTGGCTCCGGCGATTCTTATTGTGGTTCCCATACTCATGCCGGCTGCACAGATGTTTCAGGTGGATATGCTCAGGTTTGGATTAATTGTTTCCATCACGTTAACCGTTGGAATGATAACGCCGCCAGTGGGGATGCTTTTATTTACAACTTCAACCGTGGCTAAGATAGATTTGTCAAAAATGTACAAGGCCATTATTCCTTATGCTGTTTTGGAGGTCATACTGGCACTGGTCATTATCTTTATAGAGCCAATCACCACATTCCTTCCAAGGCTGTGCGGTTATTGAAGAATGTAAAAATATAACATATAGGAGAATCAAGATGCGGGTAACAATAAAAGATATTTCGAGGTTATCAGGTATATCAACTTCGACTGTTTCCAGGGTGCTGACCAACAATGTGCACGTCAGCCCGGAAACAGTGAGAAAGGTAAAAGAGGCAGCTGATATGCTGGGGTACATACCGAATGGTGCGGCCAGGAGTCTGGTCAATAACCGTAGGAATATGATTGGTCTGATTGTTCCTGAGCTGGAGAATCCTTTTTACACGGAAATTATCCAGGGGGTGGAAGAAACCGCCGCCGGATATGGGTATGGAACAATCCTGAGCTGCCATATGGGAAATACCGATAGCTGTGATTCCATACCGAAGCTTCTGGAACTGGGGGTTGATGGAATCATACACGCGGGCCTGCTGCAGGAGGAAGACCAGATACAGTACCTGTGTGAGACAAACATCCCTTATGTTCTTTTAGGAAGAAAACTGGAGAATGCAGAGAGCAGTTATGTGGTATGCGATGATTACGGCTCCTCGTATAAAGCGGCAGAGTATCTGATTGGATTAGGCCATAGTGAAATTGTTTTTATTTTTGGAAAGCAGAAGTCTTTCAGCAGTCATCAGAAGTTGAATGGCTATCTGGATGCGCTCCGGGATTCCGGAATTGAGAAGGATGAGTGCAGGATTGTCAAGGGCAACCTTTCTTATGATGGGGCATACAGGGCGGTTTCGCAGTTGCTGGAGGAAAAAGTCAGATTTACCGCAATACTTGGAAGCAATGACATGATGGCCATAGGAGCAATGGATGCATTAAAACACGAAGGATACCGTGTGCCGGAGGATGCATCTGTCATTGGTATTGATGACATATTTTGGGGAAAAGTCAGTGGGATAGACCTGACGACCATACACGTACCGAAATACGAGATGGGGTGCAGGTGCTTTGAGATATTAAAAGATTTAATACAGGAGCCTGAAGCCGAGGAAGCACATTGTGTGCTGGAGGGAAAGCTGGTAGAAAGAAAAAGCTGCAGGACATTATTATGACCAGGAGGAACGTCCATGAAGATAACAGAAATCAACCCAATCAAATTAAAATTTTTTCCAAAGAACCCGCCAAGGGATGGGTTGGCCGGCATTCCAAGCCGGGATGTGTTTTTAGTTCAGATTAAGACGGATGAAGGGGTTGAAGGAATCGGTGAGGGATTCGCATTGGGATGTCTGGATTCCCTGGAGACAATCACCAATGAGACATTAAAGCCACACCTGATAGGAAAAAATCCTTTAATGATTCAGCAGCTGTGGGACGCCATGTATCAGAACACGTCCAGATACGGGCGCAGAGGGGTTACTATGGCAGCCATCAGCGCTGTGGATATTGCATTGTGGGATATCCTGGGCAAGGTTTCCGGTCAGCCCGTTTATAAACTGTTGGGAGCTGCCAGGGAATCACTTGAGCCGTATGCCAGCGCAGGATATTATATGGATGGTAAAGGTTTAACAGAACTTCAGGAGGAATTTACCGGCTATCTTGATATGGGTTTTAAGACCATGAAGATGAAGGTGGGCGGCGCTCCTTTTAATGAGGATGTGGAGCGGGTCAGGGCTGTCAGGAAAGCTGTGGGAGATGCGGATTTTGGCATTGATGCCAATAACGCCTGGGATTATCCAACCGCATTAAAGATGGCAAGAATCTGCGAGGAGGAAAACGTGCTGTTTTTTGAGGAACCCATGTCTACTGATTTCATGCAGGATTGTATCCGCCTGGCCCACAGTACAGATGTACCCATTGCCGGTTACGAGACGAACCTTACCCGGTTTGGGATGCGGGATTTTATTGTAAATGATGCAGTGGATATTGTCCAGGTGGATGCTATCTGGTCAGGAGGCATCAGCGAAGCCAAAAGGGTAGGGGAGCTGGCTGCTGCCTGGGGTAAAAGTGTAATCCCCCATTTCTCAGCCTCCATGGTTTCACTGGCAGCGAATCTGAGCTTCGGATTATCCCTTTCCAATACCAGGTATATGGAGTATACCCTGGATGAGAATCCGCTGCGGACAGAACTTTGCCAGCAGGGTATTGTGATGAAGGATGGTATGGTTACTGTATTTGAGGAGCCAGGTTTAGGATTAAGCCTGAATTGGGATACTATAGGGAAGTATAGGGTGTAGGGGGCAGCTGGTTTTATTGTGATATGATGTAACAACCCGTGAGGAAATCTGCCTTTAAGGAATTTCCTCACGGGTTTTGCTGATATGGGATGGTTAATAAGCCTGACCGTCAACCACAAGACCATCCACCACATACATACCGCGCCATATCTTAAGCGTAAGCCGGATATTGCTGTCCCAGGTAATGGAATGGTCCAGCTCGTCTGCATGCCGTTCGTTCAGGTAATACTGTTCAATCCGCGGTTGGATGGCAACCTGTGCCCCGTCATCGTATAACCACAGATACCGGGAGGAACATCTGATATAGGGTGTACTGCTGTCCGGGCGGTCCAGGGATGCATAGGAAAAGCTTGATATACCGCTGTCCGGGTCCGTATCCAGGACCACATATACAGGGATGCTGTTTCCGCGCCTGTTTTCGTAGCGTTCAATGGAACCAGGTTCCAGTGTAACCCTGCTGTCCGGGTTGCTGAGCCGGAGATAGCGGCCCCGCAGGGCGTCGTAAGGGTCATAACCGGTCATTTCCAGGGTCACGGTCCGGCCGTTGCCTGATACCACGTAGACCATGGCAATGACAGACAGAAGCATCAGAAGCTGCAATGCAGATACAATCAGGATTATCTTATTGCGGTGCATTTTCATGTACGTTCCCTCCCTTCAGCTTTAAGGTCATCCTGTAGTTCACGGCAAGGAACGCCAGGCCCGCTATCAGGAAGACAATTCCTTTGATTAGCAGCTGGTAATTGCCAAGGGATACCTTTAACACGATATACAGTATGATGGCGGCCGTGTAACGGCGGACAGATACCAGGTTGGCGGATTTTATCCCCCGCAGCAGTTTGTACAGGCTGAATGCAATGAGACAGAGGTTGACAAGGATTTCATATGCAAGGAAGGAGGCATATGGGAAAACCATCAGGTCAGCTGTCAGAAGCCCGCATAAGATAACGGACAGCAGGAGGTCCAACCGCGCCTTCCCGACCTTTTTTGTGTAAAAGACATAAATCCGGATGAAAGCCCCTGCCAGCAGCGCCAATAAGAGGGGGTCCTGCATGTGGTAGAAGTACGGGTCAGGGCTTCCGTAGCCAAAGAAATCCGTAAAATTGTTGAAGAACAGATAGAAAACAGCTTTTGTGAACAGCATGATATATAACATCCGTCCTGCCAGCACCGGATAAAGGGCCGGCCGTTCAATGGTCATGTAAATCAGGAGGATAAGGATACAGGCGTAAAAGGCGCCATAGGGCACATACAGGATTGCCAGATACAGCATCCAGATAAAAAAGCACAGGGACAGCAGACGGCAGGCCCCGTCCTTCCTGACACATTTTATATAATAGGGAAGCAGGAGGGAGGCCAGAAGGATGTAGTCGCTGTTCCATCCGGTCCAGCAGATTCCCGCCATATATAAGAGGGCCAGATAGTATCCGTCCAGCAGGTACACCACGGGCAGCATGAGCACAAAACCGGTCAGCAGCATGGACTGGAGGCTGTAGGAAATCTGGTACGCCTGATATATCAGCCCAAGTGCAGATAAGAAGGCAATGCCAAGTGCCAGTGACAGGGATTGAATCCACACCTCGGAAGCCTGGGCGCGGATTTTCAGGAAAAGAAGTACCTGGACGCCCAGCAGGGGAAGGAAGGCAATGAATGCTTTCATTTCCCTGGAAAACATGGACCAGTTGTAGGCAAACAAGGATATTACGCCTGCGCCGATGAAGACCACGCCTATCAGGGCAAATATCAGAAAGGCGTTATGGTGTTCCTTCCTGGTCTTTATGTATTCATCCTGAATACGTTCCAGCTGGGCCTGTTCCAGGTAACCAAGCGTTGTGAGCTGTTTTAATTCATTGTAAAATTCATTGGAATTCATTGGGCATCCCCCTTTCTGTTATAATGATTATATCCTTTTTGAGGGGGATGGTATAGATGTTGATTGTCATGGATGGGATGACATTTGTCATTATCCTGGACCGGAAATCCGGGAGATGGAGGAATCATAAAAGGCCGGGGCAAGCGAAAACGCCCCGGCCTTTTCCATTTACCTGGTACTGATTATTCAGCAGCCTCGGTTGACTCCTCTACAGGAGCAACGGCAGCATCAGCAGCCTCGGTGGATTCTTCCTCAGAAGCGTCAGCCTCCTTGGATTCCTCAGCATCAGCAGCCTCTTCTGTGGCAGCTTCTGCATCAGCTTCCTCGCTTGTTTCCTCAGCAACAGTGGTCTCTTCTTCAGAAGCCTCTGCTGTGGTGGTTTCCTCTGTAGCAGCTACAGTGGTCTCAACAGTTGTGGTGGTCTCTGCCTTGTTGTCAGAACCGCCACAAGCAGTCAGGCCTGCTGCGATCATTGCTGCTGCCATAACGGCTGTCATGGATTTTGCGATAGATTTCTTCATAATAGTTCTCCTCTCCTCTGAAAACCTCCCGATGAGGTTTTCCACAAAACGTAAATTTCTGGAACGAGATTGATAATAGACTATAATTGTGACCAAATTGTGTCCAAAATATAAAGAAAGTACTATGTTTATTACGGAATTATTAAGAAGATGGATGGGGAATTGTCAGTTTTTTATCCGAGAAAGCCCTAAAACAAAGGGGTTTAGTGGAAAAATTATGAACAATTCTTATTTTTCCAATCTGATAAAAGATAACAAAATTTTAACGCACGGTTTCCGGAAATACTGCGGACCAGCCGGCCGGCCGATTGGCGGCGCTGCCACAGATGCATGGATATTCTTCTATTCTTCTGGATATGGATGGCAGCCGGACTGTTTGATATGAGTGTTCCTGAGGTGCAGAACAGGGTTACCATATCAGGGGCAATCGAGATTGGACGGGCGCCCGGGGTGGTGACAATCACATTCAGGGTTCCCAGGGAAAGACTTGCCCGCAAGGGACTTTGGGAACTGGTTTCAGGGCAATATGGTTTATATTGATCCTCAGTTAGCCGGATTGACATGGACTGTTGCGGATGAGCCGGATTTGTGCCTCTGGATTTGTGCCGCCGGATTTGTGCTGGCGCTGTTGATTCAATGTCTTGCTTTTTGTTACTATATAGGTTATAATCAGCACCAAAAGGCTGTCACGTTAATATGTTAAAACGAAAGGAAGAGGTAAGACCAATGGTTAATGAAGTAATGGATTTTATCACCGGATATGACAAGGAAGTGGGCGAGGCCATCCAGGCCGAATGCGCGCGTCAGAGACGCAACCTGGAACTGATTGCATCTGAGAATATCGTATCAGAGCCGGTCATGATGGCTATGGGTACCGTGCTTACCAATAAGTATGCGGAAGGGTATTCAGGAAAGCGCTATTACGGCGGATGCCAGTGCGTGGACGTGGTGGAGACCATGGCCATCGAGCGCGCCAAGAAGCTGTTTGGATGTGATTATGCCAATGTGCAGCCGCATTCAGGTGCCCAGGCCAATATGGCTGTATTCGTGGCCATGTTAAAACCAGGAGACACCGTGATGGGCATGAACCTGGACCACGGCGGCCATCTGACACACGGAAGCCCAGTTAACTTTTCCGGCCTTTACTTCAATATCGTACCATACGGCGTGGATGATGAGGGATACATCGACTATGACGAATTGGAGAGGATTGCCAAAGAGGCAAAGCCAAAGCTCATTGTCGCAGGCGCCAGCGCATATGCGAGAACCATTGATTTTAAGAGATTCCGTGAGATTGCCGACCAGGTAGGCGCATATCTCATGGTGGATATGGCGCACATTGCAGGACTGGTTGCCGCTGGTGAGCATCCAAGCCCCATCCCGTATGCGGATGTCGTGACCACCACCACCCACAAGACCCTGAGGGGGCCAAGGGGCGGCATGATACTGGCCAACAAGGAGGCTGCTGAGAAGTTTAATTTCAACAAGGCCATATTCCCGGGAACCCAGGGCGGCCCTCTGGAGCATGTAATCGCAGGCAAGGCCATCTGCTTTGGCGAGGCCCTTAAGCCTGAATTCAAGGAATACCAGCACCAGGTGGTACTGAATGCAAAGGCGCTGGCAGAGGCGCTTCAGAAACAGGGCTTCAAGCTGCTTACAGGCGGCACGGACAACCATCTGATGTTAGTGGACCTGCGGGGCATGGATGTATCCGGCAAGGAACTGCAGAACCGCTGTGACGAGGTATTCATCACACTGAACAAGAACACGGTTCCTAATGACCCCAGAAGCCCGTTTGTGACATCCGGCGTGCGCATCGGAACACCGGCCATCACCACCAGGGGCCTGAAGGAAGAGGATATGCCTAAGATTGCAGAGTGCATCTGGCTGGCAGCCACGGATTTTGAGAACCAGGCTGATTATATCAGGAGCGAGGTCACAAAACTCTGCGACAAGTATCCGATATACAAATAGGTAAGATTTGCGGAATACACAGTTACAGAAACAAAAGGATAAGGGGCTGCGTCTGGAGACTTCAGGCGCAGCCGTTTTGGCAATTAAGATTTTTGTATGTCCGGGGGCAGGCGTATGGAACAATATGAATTGGAAATGGAGAGCGGGCTTAAGCTGTCTAGGCAGGGCGCCCAGTCCATCGTGGAGGAAGTAGGGGCCGTGGTGGGACAGAACATCAACATGATGGACCGCGGGGGGTATGTGATTGCCAGCACGGATGAGACCAGGATCGGCAGTCTGCATGAAGGCGCCAGGAAATTAATCGGGGAACATCTGCCGGAGCTGTATGTGGAGGCGGAACACGCCACGTCCACGTCCCGGCCGGGCCTGAACCTGCCCATTACCCATGGCGGGAGCATTGTGGGCGTCATCGGGATCACAGGCCTGTACGGCGAGGTGGTGGGCTATGGCCAGGTTGTGAAGAAGATGGTGGAGATCCTGATACGGGAAAATGCAGAACAGGATGAACGCCGTATGGGCCAGCGGGTCTTAAACCGGTTTTTGGAGGACTGGGTCATTGGCAGCGGCCTGATGCAGCCCAGGATTTTGGAGGAGAGGGGATTTGCCCTTGGCATTGACATTGCCGTGCCCAGGCGCGTCATGGTTGCCAGCGCCAGGGAGCTGGAGGAGTATGCATCCACTGCCTCAGGACAGAAACTGCTGGAGCAGGTGGAACGGGAGGCTGCCTCCCTTGCAGGCAGGGGAAGCCTTGTGCTAAGAAGCGGCGGCAGGCAGATCATACTGGTAAAGAAATGCCCGGACCGCCAGATGGAACAGCTGGCCGGGCGTATCCGCACAGCGGTTTTTAAAAAGTTCAATATCCGCATGGTGGTGGGGATTGACGGAAGGGCGGAGGACATCCACGTGGCCTATGGACAGGCCAATAAGGCATGGCGCTCCGCGGGCCTGGCAAAAAAAGACATCCTTGCATACGACAGCGTTACCCTGGAACTGTTTACGGAGGACCTGGGGGATGGGGTGAAGGCTGAGTACATCCATAAGTTATTCAAAAAATGCGGATATGAGGAACTGTGCCAGTGGATGGGGCTTCTGGAAGCATATTTCGAAGCGGAAGGTTCGCTCAAGGCGGCATCGGAAAAACTCCATGTACACAAGAATACGCTGACCTACAGGCTGAAGCGGCTGGAGGAGCTGACTGGATATGATGTGCGGCTTGTGAGCCAGTCAACGGTGTTTTATATGGCAATGCTTTTCTTCAGGGATGTGAAGGACGGGATGGAGGAAGTCTTGTAGAACATAAAAAATGAAAAATGATTGTTCTGGGGAACATTGACGCCGGGTCCTGGGGCGGCTAAAATAGTAGATAAGGAAACCGTTATGACATACTACTATTTGGGAGGCGGAACATGAAATTTTTATTTGCATCTGATTCATTTAAGGGAACCTTATCATCTGAGCGGATCACGGCCCTGCTGGAGGAATCCGCGGGCCGCATCTTCCCTGGCTGCGAGACAGCCGGGGTACCGGTGGCTGACGGAGGGGAGGGAACCATTGACGCGGTCATCTCGGCCCTGAACGGGACATACCGCAGGCTTGTGGTCCACGGACCTCTGATGGAGGAGTGCGAATCCTTTTACGGGGAATTCGAAGGGGACAGCGCCATCATCGAGATGGCCGCGGCTTCCGGCCTTCCCATGGTTCCTGCCGAGAAGCGCAATCCACTGGACACAACCACCTACGGCACAGGGGAACTGATTAAGGACGCCCTGGACAGGGGATACAGGAAGATATCCATTGCCATTGGGGGAAGCGCCACCAATGACGGCGGCATGGGGGCCATGCGCGCCCTCGGGGTGAAGTTCCTGGATGCCCAGGGCCATGAACTGGAGGGAAGGGGAGAGGACCTTATGAAGGTGGCTGATATCGATGTGAGCGGAATGCATCCAGCCGTGTCCCAGGCCAGGTTCACGGTCATGTGCGATGTGACGAATCCGCTTACAGGGCCGGACGGGGCCACCTATACCTTTGGCAGGCAGAAAGGCGGCACGCCCGAAATCCTTGATATCATGGAAGGCGGCATGATTCAGTATGCTGCTCTGATTAAGGAAAAAATGGGTGTGGATGTGGATAGGATTCCTGGTTCCGGCGCTGCCGGTGGATTGGGAGCAGCTTTCTGCGTGTTCCTGAAGGCCACCCTGAAGTCCGGTATTGACACGGTCCTGGATCTGGTGCATTTTAATGAACTGTTAGAGGGCGTGGATCTGGTGGTGACAGGGGAAGGCAGGATGGACTGGCAGTCCGCCTTTGGCAAGGTGCCCAGCGGAATCGGACAGCGCTGCAAGGAACGCGGGATACCTGTGGTTGCAATTGTGGGCGGCATGGGGCAGAAGGCGGAGACCATCTTTGACTATGGTGTGGACAGTATCATGACTACCATTAATGGCGCCATGGAGCTGGAGGAGGCCCTTGGGCGGTCCGAGGAGCTGTATGTGGGCGCGGCTGACAGGATGTTCCGGATGCTGAAGGCTGGGATGGGGCTTCGGTAAGGGCAGGATGTGATAAGTCAATGTCTCAGGAGGAAGCATGAAAATTATTGTTTTAGATGGATACACAGAAAATCCCGGGGATTTAAGCTGGGAGGGGCTTGAGGCCCTCGGTTCCCTGACCGTGTATGACAGGACCCCGGCGGACAAAGTGGCGGAGCGGATTGGGGATGCCCAGGCCGTGTACACCAATAAGACGCCTATTACGGCAGAGACCATACATAAGTGCCCGGACATGAAGTTTATCGGTGTCCTGGCCACGGGTTATAATGTGATTGATACGGTGGCTGCCAAGGAACAGGGGATTGTGGTTTCCAATATCCCCTCCTATGGAACAGACGCGGTGGCCCAGTATACCATGGCCCTTCTTCTGGAACTATGCCACCATGTGGGTGAACATTCCAACTGCGTGAAGGCAGGGGAATGGAGCAATAACCAGGACTGGTGTTTCTGGAAACATCCTCTGGTGGAGCTGGCAGGCAAGAACTTCGGAGTCATTGGATTCGGAAGAATCGGCCGGAGGACAGCGGAAATCGCCCAGGCTTTCGGGATGAAGGTCCTTGCCTTTGATGAATACCCCGACAAGGCCCTGGAAACGGAGAAATGCAGATACGTATCCCTGGACCGGCTGCTGGCTGAGTCGGATGTAATCAGCCTTCACTGCCCACTGTTCCCGTCCACAGAGGGGATTATCAACAAAGACACCATTGCAAAGATGAAGGATGGGGTGAAGATCCTTAATACCTCGAGAGGTCCCCTGATTGTGGAGGAAGACTTAAAAGAAGCGTTAAACAGTGGAAAAGTAAGCGGGGCAGCCGTGGATGTGGTTTCCTCAGAACCCATCAGGGAGGACAATCCCCTCCTGGGAGCTAAAAACATGATCATCACACCCCACATTGCCTGGGCACCCAGGGAATCCAGGCAGAGGCTGATGGACATTGCGGTGGATAACCTGCGGAAGTTTGTGGATGGGAAGCCGCAGAATGTGGTGAACCGTTAACCGATAACAGGTAACAGGAACCCGACAATCAGTATGGAACCAAATTACATAGATATACTCAATTATGATAGAATGCTCATGATGGCATGATTTCATAATTGAGTATTTTTTGTATGAAGGGATTGGATGGCCAGAGAAAAGAATGAAAGTAATCAGCCCCTGTAAAGTGCCGGAAGATTATGGTATACTGGATGTACTTAAGGTTTGGCAAGGGTATCCGCAGTGAAATGCAGGAAAGGGCAGACAGGAAAGGGCAGGGGGGATTTGTATGATTTTCATGAAAAGAGTCATAGCGTCTTTGGTTTATATATTGGCAAAAGGGCGGCAGTTTAAGATAGTTCCGACTAAGCGGCTGCCGTTCCATTCTTTTCCAAAGACAGCAGCGTTAAAAGCCGCAGCCATGGCCGCCATAGGCATTGCGGCCATTACAACCGCCACAGCCATGTCATCCGCCACCTCATATGCCGGACAGTGGCAGCAGGACTCCGGCGGCAGGTGGTATGAGGAGGACGACGGTACCTATCCTGCAGGTACATGGAAATGGATTAAGGGCAGATATTATTATTTTGATGGACGCGGCTATATGTTGTCGGATACAACCACCCCGGACGGATATCAGGTGGGGGCTGACGGCGCGTTCCTGCCGGGGCCTGGACAGAGCGTGGATGAGGTGGGCGGCATCCGGTGCGGGGATGAGGATGCAGTGATAACAATGTGGATGAACAATGAAGGACGGCCCATGTATCAGAACGAGATCCATCACGATATGGAATGCTATGTGATGGACCGGGGAGTGGACTGCTTCATGTTTCCAAGCGGGCAGTCGAACCTGAGCCTGGATGCCCATGAGGTGTGGCTGTACGGGGTCACGGCCATTGATGGGAAAGGTGTGGTGTTAGGCGAAATCCATATGATGCCCTTTGAATATGACAGGATTTACAGTTTTGACTTCACCGGGAACAACGATTCAGCCGAAGGACTCTCAAGGTACTGCATTGATAATGATGTGACCATCACCATAGATCTGGTGGATAAGACGGGATATTCCATCCTGACCGGTTATCCGGCAAGCGTATGGCGTTACCGGTACGCCACGGCTTCCAGTATCCCGGCGGCCGGTATGTGATGGATTCCAGATAGGAAAATAAATGACAGCATAGGAGATTACGATGAGAAATCCGTTTAAGAACCAGCAGGGACAGGTCAGATGGGGTTATAAGTTCCTCAGTCTTGTATTGATATGGGATATGGTCATACCTGTAATCATAGTAGCGATTGCCTTGGCATTCTCCCTTGCCTTCCGGATCCTGTTGATGAGCCTGGGAATCATGGACGGGGACGGCAGCCTGATGGAGGCATACAGGGGGCAGGCGGACCATTGGTATATGATTATCCTGATATGCATCCAGAACCTGGTCATCATATTCCTGCCGCTTGCCCTGTGGAAATGGGGCTTCCATTCATCCTGGAAAAACCTTGGCATACACGGCAAAGGATGGTTAAGGGATTTGGGCAAGGGCCTTCTCATCGGTATGGCCATGATTACGCTGGTTGCCGCGGGAATCTGCCTGACCGGCAATGCATCCATGAGTTTGGGGAAAGCAGGCCTGGACCCGTGGCTCATAGGTTATCTGGTCATGTTCATATCAGTGGGATTTGGCGAGGAAATCTTTTTCAGGGGATATGCCATGGATGCCATGCGGCAGGCCAGACCTGGATGGCTGGCCCTGATCCTTCCGGCGCTTCTGTTTGGTATCGCGCACTCCTCCAACAGTAATTTCAGTCTTCTGGGCTTTATCAATATCTGCCTTGTGGGGATTTTCCTTGGCCTTCTTTTCTGGTACACGGACCAGCTGTGGATTCCTATCGGCTTTCACATTGCCTGGAATTATTTCCAAGGCCCTGTATATGGATTTGAGGTAAGCGGAATCAATACGCCCCGGATGTTCACAACGGTCATCGGTGAGGAAAACCTGCTAAACGGCGGATTGTTCGGCCCGGAAGGCGGTCTGTTCACAACCCTGGTGACCCTGGCGGCCATTGGGTGTGTCCTGTGGCATTACCGTGGGAAAAAGGGAAAGTTCCTGCCGCCCCAGTAATAAGCATCCGCAGCCTTACCGTACCGCAATATACAGATAACAATGGGCCTTCCCGTCCTTTGTATACTCCGCAGGCACGCTGCTTTCATAATCCATCGTGAAGGCCCGCACAATCCCGCCGTTTTTCTGTTCAGCCCACACGCGTTCCCATGCTTTTCTGGTACATGCGCCTATGTCGCCGCTTTCATCGGCCTCGTCATATTTGCGGTACACGCCTTCGCTGACCAGATGTTCCATGTGCTGGAAGAAGTCCGCTGTCACGCCCATGACGGAGAGGTCGTAGGCGCCGGTTTCATCTCCTGCATAATTGCTGTATCTTGATATGGGGGAAATACCCGTCTGGAAGTTCTGTGCACTGTCAAATAGGATGGGAAGCTTTCCTCCTGCCACGTCGGCCCATAATTCCCCAATCTTTTTCATGCCCTCCGGTGTATTGTCCGTACGGATTGTTACGCTGGTTAATGTGTATGACATTATCTGTCCTCCTGATCATATATGGTTTATATCCATTCCTTATTGTAACACAGAAGAAACGGTTTGGTATTACTTTTTTGTAATATCCCCCCGCACCTCTTGCAAAATAATGTCAGATATGGTAATATTGCTATACTGAAAAGGATTTCAGGTTCGGAAAAGAGGAAGAAGTGCACATGAAAAAGAATAAAATCACAATCAAAGATGTGGCGGAGTATGCTCAGGTGTCCCCATCCACCGTATCACGTGTACTGAATGACTATAAATGGATTAATACAGAGGTAAAAGAGCGGGTACAGAAAGCGATTGAGGAACTTCATTATGTCCCGGATTTCACGGCCAAAGCCATGGTCCGCGGCAGGAGCCAGGTCGTGGTGGTGATTGTCCCTGTGATTGACAATCATTTTTTCACCCAGCTGATTAACACCGTCATCCGTGAGATGAAGAAATACGGCTATTACGTGGTGGTCTATACAACAGAATCAGCAGATGAGGAATGCAGTTTTTTAAGCAGCTCCATCTGCCAGATGGCGGACGGCATTCTGGACGCCACCTCCTTAAAGGAACTGACGCGGCTGCAGCAGGTAGAGAAGCCGGTGGTGCTCATAGACAGGTACTTTGAAGAGAATACATCCCTGGACTGCATCATGAACCGGAACTACGAAGCCCTGTATCAGGGAACAGGGTATCTGATAAAAAACGGCCACAGCAGGATTGCATTCCTGGTGGGCGCAGAGGGGCATGGGATTGCAGAGGAACGCATCCGCGGTTTCAGGGACTGCCTGGCAGCGCACGGGCTGCCGTGGCGGGATGAGTATTTCATACAGGACTGCTGGAAGACAGAGGCGGGCATCCGCTATACATCCCAGATGATTGGGCTTGAAAAACCGCCTACGGCCATCATAGCAGGCAACAACACCCTGACAACAGGCATGCTGGAAGCTGTCAGGAACCATGGGATGACGCCGGGAAAGGATATTTCCCTCATCGGTTTTGAGGAGTGCGATGAGGATGTCATGGCCTTTGAACGCCATGGGATTACCAGCTTCCGCCTGGATACATCGGCCATTGCAGTGGGTGCGGTCAGGCTTTTGCTGAAACGGATGGAGCAGCCCGGTGAGAGGGGCGGGGCAAGGACCGAGGCCCTGGAGTTGAAATTCATTGAAAGGACCTCCGTTCAGAAGCTGGTGTGATGAGGCAGGCCGGACTGGAAGACATAAAAGGTGTGTCCGGGGCACATGGATAACCGATTGGGTGCCCCGGATATGCCGCAGTTAATATATCTGCTGGAAAATGGACATAGAAAAGACGGAAGTATAAAAGATGGAAATATTAAAGATGGAAGTATAAAAGATGTGGTCATGGCAAAGACAACATTTTTTTTACAGGAACTGAAAACGATTTCAGTTCCAAATCATAAAAAGGAAAAGGAGAAATACAAATGAAACCAGTTGGAATTATCGGAGGAAGCGGCTTCTATGAACTTCTGGAAAATCCCAGGATGTTTGTCCACAATAACAAATATGGACGTTCTTCTGAGATTTTCGAGGGCACGATCCAGGGACGGAAGGTGTATTTTCTTCCAAGACATGGGGAGGAGCACAAAATCATTGTCCCGCGCATCAATTACAGGGCCAATATCTGGGCCTTCAAGGAGCTTGGGGTGGAACAGATCCTGGCCACCAACTGTGTGGGAAGCAGCAATCCGGACATCGAGCTGGGCAGCCTGGTCATCCCGCATGATTTCTGTGACTGGACCAGAAGGTTCCCGCGGTCCCTGTATGACGACGAGGTGGAGGCCTACCATGTGGATATGACGCCTGCCTACTGCCCGGACCTGCGCCGCGCGCTGATTGACGCTGCAAACAAGGTGAAGCCCGGACATGTGCACGACAAGGCGGTCATCTTTGTCAATGAAGGACTCCGGTTCGAGACACCCTTTGAGCTTACCATGTTCCGTAAGCTGGGTGCTGACCTGATAGGGATGACCACCCTTCCGGAAGCAGTCTTTGCAAGGGAGGCGGCCATCTGCTATGCACATATCTGCGTCCCCACCAACTGGTGCCTGGGAGAGCAGATTGAAGCGGACGATTTCCCAAGGCTGTTAAAGCAGGGGATTGAGGATTTCAAGCAGGTATTATATCTGGCCATACCGGATCTGAAGGACGAAAGGGATTGCCCGTGCAGCCATGCGCTGGACCATGCAATCCTTAAGAAGTAAGGGGTGACGGAGGATGCCGCGGTATAAGGCGCTGCTCACGGATCTGGACGGGACCTTAATCCATTCCCAGGACTGCATCTGTGACGCCCTTGCAGAAGCATTTGAAAAGGTAAGCGGGGGCAGACCCGCCAAAGAGGACATTATGGACATGTTCGGGCTTCCGGTGGAAGTGATGCTTACCACGCTGACCGATGTAAGCCCGGATGACCATGGTACCATAGAGGAATTCATAGAGGAATATAAAAGGCAGTACCCAATCCATATGGAGCGGGCCAGGCTCATTGACGGGGCCGTGAAGACCCTGGACCATATCTGGAATCTGGGCTGTAAGATCTGCCTGATTACATCGGAGCGGAGGAAAAACGCATCCCATATCCTGAAGCAGACGGGACTGGACCGGTATATCAGCCTGCTGGTCACTAGGGATGATGTAATCCGCTTCAAACCCGACCCGGAACCCATCCTAAAGGGGGCTGCTGTGTGCGGCTGCCTGAAGGAGGAATGCGTATACATAGGGGAGTCCCCCTTTGATATAGAAGCCGGGGTGGCTGCGGGGATTTATACGGTGGGGGTGCCGTCCGGGAACTGGCCCCTTGGGTCCCTGGAGGAAAAGAAGCCGGATTGTGTGATTAAAGATATCAGTGAGCTGTGTTCCATTTTTGATGAGTCATGAAGGAGGAGAAAGATATGAGGAAAATGAGACTGTTTTTAACTGCTGCTGCCGTCATCTGCGTGCTGGCCGGATGCGCCGGAGGCAAAGGGGAAACTGCAAAGGAAACGTCCCAGGCCGGACAGGCCCAGACTGAACAGGCCAAGGCAGGGAGTGAAGGGGAAACAGGGAAAAAAGAGGAAGGGGCAGGGGAGCAGGATAAAGAATTATTTACCTGCCTGATCAGCGAAGCCCCGGCAGGGGTTCCGTTCACCGACCTGACGTGGACCGGATTTGAACAGATTGAGCAGGAGTACGGGGCCACGGTCAAGCTGATTGAGGCGCTGGACAAGGCCGAATATTCAGAGCAGATCAGGGCAATGGCGGAAATGGGCGCCAACCCCATCTACACCATGTTCGACACGGTAAACGAAGTGGCCATCGAGCTGGCCCCGGAGTATCCGGACACCATGTTCTGTCTCATTGACAGCAGCCTGGATACCAAATATGACAATGTGGCAAATGTGTACGTGGACTCCCTGGAACCGGCCTTTGTATCCGGTTTTGTGGCGGCCAGGACCACACAGTCAAAAACAATCGGCTGGATCGGCAGCCTGGACATTCCTGTGATTAACCGGTTCCGCGATGCATATCTGGCAGGAGCCGCATACGCAGACCCGGACGTGACGGTACAGACCGCATACGTGGGGGATGACAGCGACACGGTAAAGGCGGGGGAGCAGACGAAAATCATGGTCAGCCAGGGCGCGGATGTGATCTTCCAGACAGCCAACCTGGCAGGACTGGGCGTGATTCAGGGCTGTTCCGAGGCAGGAATCAGGTGTATCGGGGTTGATGAGTGGCAGGGCGGAATTGATGACTGCGTGTTCTGGTCATCCCTGACCGATATCCGGGGCGCTGTATTTGATTCCTTTACCGCTTATAAGGACGGGCAGTTCGTGTCAGGACGTACCAACTACGGGATAGAGACACAGTCAGCCATTTTCGACGACAGGGATTACGATAAGCTTCCAGAGGATGTCAGGACGGATTTGGACAAATTAATTGAAGACGTAAAATCAGGTTCCCTTAATCTGGAGGATTTGCTGAAATAGGGACTGCAAAGGGCCGATGGTACAAAAGGAGGCATTTATGGACTTTGTGCTGGAATTAAAAGGAATTACCAAACGGTTCGGCAGCCTGACAGCCAATGATAAAATCACCCTGTCCGTCAGGAAAGGAACGGTTCATGCGGTTATCGGGGAAAATGGGGCAGGCAAAAGTACTTTGATGAATGTCATCAGCGGCCTTTACCGGCCGGATGAGGGAGAACTGTTTGTACATGGGAAAAAGATGGATTTCAGGAACCCCAACCATGCAAGCCGGGCCGGCATCGGGATGGTGCACCAGGAATTCATGCTGTTTCCCGAATTGTCGGTACTGGACAATATCATGATGGGTTACGAAACGCGCAGGTGGGGCATTTTCCTGAACCGTGACAAGGCGCGCAGGAGGGTGGAGGCTATCTGTGAGGAATACCACTTCAACATACCGCTGGACGAACAGGTACAGGACCTGTCCGTGTCCATGCTCCAGCAGGTGGAAATCGTAAAGATACTGTACCGGGGAGTGGATATCATTATTTTTGACGAACCCACCTCGGTCCTTACACCCCAGGGAATCGAGGGCCTGTTCGAGGCAATCCGTTTCCTGGTTAAGAACGGCAAGACCGTGCTTTTCATCACCCATAAGTTAAAAGAGGTCATGGAGATATCGGACAGCATCACGGTCTTAAAAAACGGCCGCTATGTCGGCACGGTGAAGCCGGAAGAAACAGATGAACACGGTCTTGCCACCATGATGGTGGGAAGGGAGGTCATCCTGACCGCCCAGAAGGAGGACAAGGAACAGGGGGATGTGCTGCTTCAGGTTAAGCACCTGTGTGTTCCTGACCATGAGGGGCGGGAAAAGTTAAAGGATGTCTCATTTGAAATCAGAAAGGGCGAGATCCTGGGAATCGCAGGCGTCGCAGGCTCCGGCCAGCAGGAACTGGTGGAGGGCCTGTTCGGTCTTAGGAAATGCAGCAAGGGGGAGGTGGCCTTTGACGGAAGGGACATCACCCATCTGGGCTGCCGGGAACACCGGCTGCGCCACATCGGATATGTGCCCCAGGACCGGATCAGCGAGGGAATCAACCGGGAAGCGTCCCTGTGGGAAAATGCCATTATGGGATACCATATTGTCAAAGGGTTTGGAAACCGGTTCATCCTGAAACGGAAACAGGCCATATCATTTACGGAACGCATCATCCATGAATTCAATGTCAAGGCATCCTCCCCCAACCTGAAGATACAGACCCTTTCAGGTGGAAACATACAGAAACTGATTGTGGGCAGGGAGTTTTTGCAGGATAACAGCCTTCTGATCATTGAAGACCCCACCAGGGGCATTGACATAGGGGCCATTGAGTTCATATGGAAAAAGATAGAAAGCCTGGCTGCCGCGGGCACGGCAATCCTGCTGGTAAGCCATGAACTGAACGAGGTCATGGAGGTGTCGGACCGTATCCTGGTCATGTACGGCGGGCAGCTGTATGACGGGGGGCTTCATGGGGAAAAGACAGAGACGGATATAGGGCTTTTGATGACAGGAGGTGGCTGCCCATGAACAAGGAAGCAAAGGTGATGAGACAGGACGCCCTGTGGAACATCATGAAATACGCGTGTTCCTTCCTGGCTGTCATGATCATCGGCAGCCTGCTGATCCTATGGCAGGGAGAGAACCCGGCTACGGCCATGAAATATATCCTCCAGGGAGCATTTGGCAGCGTCCGCAACTTCGGCAACACCCTGCGGTGGATCACGCCCTGTATCCTGACGGGAATCGCGGCCACCATTGCATTCAAATCCGGGGTCATGAACCTGGGGATTGAGGGGCAGCTTTACTTTGGGGCATATGCGGCGGCCCTGTTCGGTTTTTACGTGCATCTGCCAAAAGCGCTGCATGTCACGGGCTGTCTTCTGGCAGCCGGTATTGCGGGCATGCTGTTTGCCCTGATTCCGGCCGTGATGAAACTTACATTCCATGTCAACGAAATGATTACGACCCTGATGCTTAACTATATCGCCGTGCTGCTGACCGAATATTTTACTTATATAGTAATGGGAATCAGCGCTGCCGGGGATTCACTGGCCCTGTCAACGCCGCCCATAGCAGATACGGCGCGCCTGACCAACCTGATACCCAAGACCAATGCAAGCACGGGCGTGCTCATAGCGGTGGCGCTGGTCATCGTGATTTTCATGGTTTACAGGTATACCATAGTCGGATATGAGCTGAAGCAGGTGGGGGAGAACCGCAGGTTTGCAAGGATTGGAGGCGTGAATGTGACAAAGACCTTCCTGGCAATCTTCCTGCTGTCGGGATTCGTGGCCGGTCTGTGCGGCAGCATCGAGGTCCAGGGCACGTATGGGAAATTCACCGCTAGCTTCTCCAATAACCTTGGCTGGGACGGCATCATGATTGCCATGATTGCAGGCAATCATCCCATTACGGTCCTGGGAGTAGCCGTTATCTGGGGCGTCCTGAAAGCCGGGTCCCTCCATATGGAGCGGATGTGCGACGTGAACCGCCTGACCGTGCTTTTGATTCAGGCCCTGTTCGTGCTGTTCATCACTGTGGATTACCGTAAACTGATTGGTTCTGTCAAGAGGAAGGCGGTGGTGGGATAATGCTTTCAATTTTACTGGGAACCATAACCATGGCAGCGGCCCTGCGTCTGGCCGTGCCGCTTATCCTGTCATCCATTGGCGGCTGTTTCGGGGACAGGACGGGAATCTTTAACATTGCCCTGGAAAGCTTCATGCTGTGCGCTGCATTCTTTGCCACGTTGGGCACCTATTACTCCGGGAACCCATACACAGGGGTGCTGTGCGGGATCCTGGCAGGGCTGGCCTGTTCCGTCCTGTTCGGCATCCTGGTGTTCCATCTTGGCTCCAGCGGTATGGTGGTCAGCATCGCCATGAACCTGGGGATGGATGCATTTACATCCTTCCTGCTCCTTAATATCTTCGGGAAACGCGGCTCGTTCATGGATTCAAGGCTGGTCAGCCTTCCCTCTGTCAAGCTGCCTGTCATAAGCAGGATCCCCTATATAGGGGAAGTGTTCGGAACCCACAATCTGGTGGTCTATTTTACCCTTCTGGCTATTGCCGGGACCTGGATTGCCATGTATAAAACGCCCTTTGGCCTGAGGCTGCGCAGTGTGGGAATCAATGAAAAGGCGGCCCAGACAACCGGGACCAATGTCCTGCGCTATAAATGGTATTCTGTTTTAATCACCGGATTTTTCGTGGGGATTGCCGGCGCGGTCCTTCCTCTGGGCGGCACCTCCATATTCACGGAAAATATGTCGGCAGGCAGGGGATTCCTGGCAGTTGCAGCCATCATGATTGCAAAGGGGAACCCGGTGCTGGCAGCGGTGTACAGTTTCATGTTCGCCTATGCCCAGGCCCTTGCGGCCAGCATGCAGAACTTCGGGATCCCGTCCCAGATCGTGCTGGCCCTGCCCTATTTCATGACCATCGCGGTGCTGCTGGTTTCGGGGATACGGGGAAGGGTGAAAAAGGTTTCAGTGGAGACTGCGTAGGGAAGGGATGCGGTTTGGCCGGGTTATACCGGATGAGTTGGAAATGCTGCCATGAAGCGTTCAATCTGTTCATGGCAGCTTTTTTAAATGGCAATTTTACCGGAATATGGTTTCAGTGCAGGTAACCTGTCTTGCGGTTTTACGGAATTTATTTATATAGATCCATAAAACACTTGACAAAATCCACAAAAATACTTACTATAGGGTATAAAGGTATTACCATAATACCGGAAAGAGGTATTGACATGGCGATGATGCCTGTGATTAAACAGAATCTAAGTGATAATATTAAACACGATTTGAAGAAATACATACTGGATATGGACCTGAAGGAGTCTGCCAAGCTTCCACCGGAAGTGGAGATCGGGCGCAAGTTTGGGGTCAGCCGGGTAACGGTGCGGCGGGCATTGGATGAACTGGAACAGGAGAACCTGATTTTCCGCATTCATGGAAGGGGAACTTTTGTGAACCCCGAGGCAGCGGCCATCAAAATCAGCCTGAATCCGGCCCAGGAGTTCGGACACCTGATTGAATTGGGAGGCTATGAGGCGCAGATTAAGCTCATAAGCCAGGAAACCATAAATCGGGGAGCCATGGATCAGGGGACCGTGAATCAGGGGACCATGGCTCAGGGCGCGTCCCACCGCATGAAAAAGCACTGCCGGAATCTCCAGGTGGAGGAGGGCGCCCGGTTGTACCGCATTGAGAAGGTCTATTATGCGGATGGCCATCCGGCCATTGTATGTATTGACTATATGCCAAGGGAATTGTTTCAGCAGGAACCATCGGAGGATGAGTGGTCATCCATGTCCTCGTTTGAACTGTTGCGCAGGTACGCGGGCAGGCTGCTGTGCAGGGACAGGGTGGAGATACTGACCATGACCAGGGAAGAGATGGGATCAGTGACGGACAGCGCCCTGCTGATGGAGTGCCAATCCGTATTGGAGCTGGATAATCTGGCCTATGACCAGGATAACCAGCCGGTCATCTCAGCCAATGCGTTTTTTGATACCAAATATATCCGCTATAATCTCCTGCGGAGCCAGGAGCATTATTGACCGGACCGCCATATCACCTGTCCGGCGTATTTGCGCCGGGAGACAATCATAAGCTGAATATAATACATCTTGCGCCCCTAAGGCCTGTATGCCCTGGGCGGCGCAGGATTATTATTTCACACATATAAAGGTATTACCATAATACTTAAATACCTATATCAAGGAGGAGAAGATATGCTTACAACACGTCAAATGAAACTTATCGTCAACATGCCAAAGGCGGAGAACCACATCCACATTGAAGGTTCCATCCCCTGGGACCTGGCACTGGATCTTGGCAGGAAGAATGGGGTAAAGCTCCCTGCTGATACGGTGGAGGGACTGCGGCAGTGGGTGGAAGGAATCCTGAAGGCGGATGGGCTGAATGGTTTCATGCTTTGTGACAGGACCATCAATTCCGTATGCATTACCAAGGAGGATTACGAGGCGGTGGTGCTTGCACTGGCAAAGGATGCAAGGAGGCAGAACGTGGTTTACCAGGAGCTGCACCTGGATTATCCGCTGAATGAGGAACGGGGAATCCCCATGGAAGTGGTAATGGAGGGATACCGCAGCGCCCAGAAAAAGGCGAAGGAACAGTATGGGGTTGAGATTGTCTATATTGCGGGCCTGGACAGGACCTTGTCTCCTGAGCAGTGTGAGCGTTTTGTAAAGAACCTTGAAGGTTACCGGGACATGGTGGACGGACTGGGAATGGACTGTGAGGAAAAGGGGCATCCCTGTATCAAACACCAGGGCAGCTACAGGCTTGCAGAAGACATGGGATTGTTCCTGACCGCCCATGCGGGGGAGGATGACGGCGCCTATAATATATGGGATGCCATCCAAACGCTGCATGTAAGCAGGATTGACCATGGCTGTCAGTCCATCCATGAACCTGAACTGCTTAAGTATCTGAAGGAGCATGAAATCCTCTGCGCCATGTGTCCCACATCAAATATATGGACCGGGGCTGCCAGGAACTATGAGGAACATCCGGCAGTGACCATGATGCGGGCAGGCGTACCCGTATCCATCAGTTCGGATGACCCGCCTTATATGGTGGATCTGGTGCAGGAGTATGCAATTGCCCTGGATGAGATGCATTTTACAGAGGATGAACTGATCCGGACGGCCAGGAACGCATTTGCATATTCCATTAAGGGACAGAAGTATCTGGAACAGTTTGACGCCTGGGTAGAGGCATTCAAAAAGAACGAGGCATAAGAGACAGGCGCAGGAAACAGGAAGCAAGATAAGATACGGAGCATTTGGGGAATAAGAAAAGATTGGGGGTTTAACAATGAATGAGAAACTGGAACGGATATTCCATCTGAAGGAGAGGGGGACCGACCCTAAAACTGAGATTCTGGCAGGTATCACCATTTTCCTGACCTGTGTGTATATTGTGGCTGTTAATCCGGCGATTCTGGGCGCTACGGGTATGGATATGAAGGCCTTGTTCTGGGCCAGCGCCCTGTCCGCGGCCATTGCCTGTATCTGGGTGGGGCTGTGGGCAAACCTGCCCTTTGCCATGGGACCGGCCATGGGACTGAACGCGTATTTTGCCTATTATGTCTGCAATACCCTGGGACTGCCATGGCAGAATGCCCTTGGATGTGTGGCTATTTCCGGCACCACGTTCATGCTTCTGAGCATTTTCAAGGTACAGCAGAAGATTGTGGACGCCATGCCGGAGTGCATCAAGCATTCCATCGGCGCGGGAATCGGATTCTTTATTGCATTCAGCGGTCTGACCCAGGCAGGAATCGTGGTCCACTCACCGGACACCCTGTTAACCCTGGGTGACCTTGCCAATCCTGGGGCGCTGCTGGCATTGGCCGGGATCTTCTTTACAGCGGTCCTGGTCATACGGGGCGTAAAGGGGGCAATCCTGATTGGGGTGCTGGCAGTAACCGTGCTGGGAGTGTTCATCAAGGACCCTGTGACCGGGGCTGCCTATACAATCCTGCCCACACAGCTGATTGCGTTTGATAATCCTGCCCAGGCCCTGGCTCCGACCTTTGGGCAGCTTACATTAAAGGGGATGTTCACCGGTTCACCGGAAATGATCCTGGGCGTTGTATTTGCCATCATCAGTTTTCTTTTTGTGGATTTGTTTGACAGCATCGGCGTACTTTTAGGCGTGGCAACCAAGGCAGGTCTTATTGATGAGAAGGGTAACATGCCCTGCGCGGGCAAAGCGCTGTTCGTGTCAGCCGGCAGTGCTGCCGTAGGCGCCGTTCTTGGAACCAGTACCGTGACAATTTATGGTGCGGAAAGCGCCACCGGCATTTCCGAAGGGGGAAAGACCGGCATGACGGCCTGCGTGACCGGAATCCTGTTCCTTCTCACCCTGGTCCTGTCGCCGGTGTTCCTGATGATCCCATCCATAGCAACAGCGCCCGCCCTTGTAATGGTGGGGATTTTCATGATTGAACCTTTGCGCGGCCTTGCACTGAATGATGTTTCCATTGCGCTGCCCGTGTTCATGACAGTTGCAATCATGCCGTTTACATATAATATTGCATATGGGATCCTCTTTGGCCTGATCGGCTATAGTGTGGGACAGATTGCAGCGGGGAAAGCCCGGCAGATGACAAAGACCGTGTGGGTTCTGACGGCGGTGTTTATTGTTTATCTGGCGCTTGATATCATGCTGTAGCATACAGGCGGGGATAATAGTATACTGGGAGGTGTAGGATATGAGGACCTTTGAGGACATTAAAAATATAATTGAAGCAGGGCTTGGCAGGGTGCCATGTGATCTGAAGCTTGCCAATGTAAAGCTGGTTAATGTGTTTTCCGCACAGGTATATGAGACAGATATTTACATCAAGGATAAAAGGGTGGTGTCCATTGACCCTGAAGCAGGGCTGAAAGCCGCAACGGTAATGGACTGCCGCGGCAGATATGCCATACCGGGTCTGATTGATGCCCATATGCATTTTGAATCCACCATGCTGTCACCTGAGGCGCTGGCCTCGGTGGTGGTGCCACAGGGTACCACCACCCTGTGTGCGGATTTAATGGAGATTGCCAATGTGGCAGGGGCGGGCGGCCTGAAGGCCATGCTGGCTTCCATGAGCCGTTTGCCATACCGGATGCTCATAGAGGTTTCATCACGCGTCCCCACTGCACCGGGACTGGAAACAACCGGAGCGGTCCTGGGCGCGGAGGAAGTGGCGGAAATCATGGACTGGGAAGAGAGTGTAAGCCTGGGGGAACTGGATCCATCCAAAATCCTCTGGGTAAAGGAGGAATACCTTCACAAGATTGCAGATACCCTGGCAAGGAGGAAGGTGGTGAACGGACATGCCATCGGAAGGCTGGGCCAGGAACTTAATGTATATGCGTCCAGCGGCATTTCCGACGACCATGAGTGCGTGACGGCGGAAGAAATGCTGGAGCGCCTGAAGGTGGGGATGAAGGTGTTGATCCGCGAGGGCAGCAGTGAGCGCAATGTGGATGAACTGGTAAAAGGAATCGTAAGCCTGGGGCTTAGCACCGATAACCTGATGTTCTGCACGGATGATAAGCATGCCAGGGAAATACAGACAGAAGGCCATATCAATTACAATGTGACCAGGGCAGTTGAACTGGGGTTGGATCCAATGGATGCCATCCAGATGGCAACGGTCAATGCCGCTAAGCATTTCCGTCTGGAGGATGAAATCGGGAGCATAACACCGGGCCGTCTGGCGGATATCCTGCTGGTGGAGGACTGGCGGGTGGTTAAGCCACTGACTGTTATCTTTGAGGGCAAGGTGGTTGCTGAGAACGGGAGACTGCTTAATGCGTGTCCGGTGGGGGAATATCCCCAGTGGCTGAAAGAGACAGTGACACTTAAGGATCCAATCATACCGGAGTCCTTCCTGGTGAAGACAGATGAAAAGGGGGATACACTCCGGGTCCATGTGATTGATATGGTGCCGCGGCAGATTATAAACCATGACACCATAAGGGAACTGGAGGTGAAGGATGGCACTGTTTTGGCTGACCTGAAACAGGATATACTGAAACTGGCCGTGGTGGAACGGTATGGTAAGAACGGCAACATTGGAATTGGTTTTGTACACGGTTTTCAGTTGGAGAAGGGGGCCATGGCCTACTCCATGTCCCATGACCATCACAATATCGTGGTGGTGGGGGCAGACGATACGGATATGGCTTTGGCTGTAAATGAGGTGGCCAGGTTAAAGGGCGGTCTGGCGGTGGCGGCAGATGGCAGGATACTTGGGAGCATGGAGCTGCCCATAGGAGGCCTTATGAGCCAGCTGCCTGCAGAGGATGTGATGACAAGGCTGGATGAATTAAATGAAATGGCCAGGTCCCTGGGATGCAGGATGGATGCCCCGTTCATGTCCCTGAGCTTTGTCTCCCTGCCCACGGTCCCTGACCTGGGGCTGACCGATATGGGGCTGGTGGATGTACTCAACCACAGGCTTCTGCCTCTTAAAGCTTAGAGGCCATAGAAACAGCTGGGCTTCCATAAAATGGAAGGCAAACATATAATGACAGCAAGTAAAGTCAAGCGCCAGCCCCCGGACTCCGCTATAATATATGCAGGGTGGCCGAAACGAGGTGAACAGACGGATGTACGAATGGCAGAAACAGATTCAGGTCATTGTTGACGAAATCGACAAATGCATAAAGAACCATAATGATGAAGCGCTGACCCTGCGCTGCCTTTCCGGCAGGCTGGGGTATTCCGGCTTCCATATGACCAGGAAATTCAAGGAGATATCGGGCATGCAGTTCAGGGATTACCTGCGGCGCAGGAAACTGGCTTTTGCGCTGAAAGAGTGAAATCCACGGACGAGATTAAAATTTATTTTGTAACCATTCCCGCGCACAAATTCCTGCATATTAAAAACTATGAGAGCAATGGATATTGGGATTTCTGGCAGAAGCAGGGTATGATTCCGGGGCAGGACCAGGAGACAATCTGCGGCCTGTTGGACAGTATCGTGGGTAAACTGGATGACGATGGGGGCAGCGAATGCAACAGCGGAAGCGGGCAGGTCATGGCGTACATCAATGATCCGGAGGGCAGGCTCTGCGACTGGGGAATCATATCAGGCCGGTGCGTAAGCAGGCATAAATATATTAGAAGGGTCAAAGAGCGCCATGTCCGTCCTGCGGATTACAAAAACGTTAAAATTTCGCTAATGACTTTTAATTTTGGAACTCCAGCCGATATAATAAGTATCTTATTATAAATCCAGGAGGCATTGAATGAAAAGGGTGTGGAGTTCACTAAAGATTAATAAAAAGCTGCTTATCGCGTTTCTTTTGGTAACAATACTTTCCAGCAGCAGCGGTTTCATCAGTTTGTTCCTTATGAAAAAAGCGGATGTGCAGTATTCAGGCGCACTGACCAATTATGGATTTTCCCAAGGGGATATCGGTCTTCTCATGGAGGCTTTGACCAGCAATACCTTCAATATCATGACGATTATGGCCACTGATCCGGAGAATACCCAGCTTATCAGGCAGTCTGAGGATGACATAAATAAAAATGCAGCCGCAATCAGCCAGTGCATGGCGAATATTGAACCAACCCTGGTTGGAGAAGAAAGGAGCTTTTACGAAACCATTGAAGAAAACCTGCCCTTATTCACACAGCATGCCCAGGAGGTAATTACACTGGCAAAACAGAATAAGGATAAAGAGGCCATGGACCTGTATCAGGATGAGGCGCTGGAACATATCGAGAAGATACAGGAAGCGGTTACGTCGTTGATGGACAGCAACCGCATGGAGGGCAGCCGGTTGTCAAAAGAATTAACCAGGCAGAGCAATCTTACCGTTGTATGCATGGCGCTCCTGTCCGTGGCAGCTTTCTGTGTATCCATGATACTGGCAACCTTTATTGCCCGCGCCATTTCAAGACCGATGGAACAATGCTCCGAGAGGCTGGTGGGCCTGTCCCAGGGCGATTTGCAGACGTCCGTACCGGTAGTGGACAGCGAAGATGAAACCGGGATACTGGCAGATGCCACAAAGGAGCTGGTTGACAGGCTGAAGTCGGTGATAGAACAGCTGGCGTCCATACTGGGAAGCATTGCGGATGGAAACCTGGATATTCCATACACGCAGGACTTTTCCGGTGATTTCGCTGCCCTTCATACCAGCTCCTCAAAAATCATAGATTCACTGAACGAGGCATTCCACATGATAGACCAGTCCGCGGGCCAGGTGGATTCCGGGGCGGAACAGGTATCCATGGGCGCCCAGGCCCTGTCCCAGGGCGCCACGGAGCAGGCCAGCTCCATTGAAGAACTGGCAGCCACCATAAATGATATATCAAGCCAGGTGAATAAGATTGCGGAAAACGCCCAGAAGGCGCGCAAGGAATCCGAACGCCAGGGCGCCAATCTGGACGAAAGCAGCAGGAAGATGCAGGACATGGTGTCTGCCATGGACCAGATAAGCAGTAAATCAGGCGAGATTGGCAAGATTATCAAGACCATTGAGGATATTGCCTTCCAGACCAACATCCTTGCGCTGAACGCGGCCGTGGAGGCTGCCCGGGCAGGGGAAGCCGGAAAGGGCTTTGCGGTGGTTGCGGATGAGGTCCGTAACCTGGCCGGGAAGAGCGCGGACGCGGCTAAGAATACAACGGGCCTGATAGAAGAGACCATTCAGGCTGTTGAAAATGGAACGGAAATTGCCGCCTTGACCGCGGATGCGTTAAAAGAGGTGGTGGAAAGCTCCCATCATGTGGCCGGTCTTGTGGATCTGATTGCGGAAGCTTCCAATACCCAGGCGGTTTCCATCAGCCAGGTGACCCAGGGCGTGGATCAGATTTCGAGCGTGGTACAGACCAACTCAGCAACTGCCCAGGAAAGCGCGGCGGCCAGCGAGGAACTGGCTGGGCAGTCGCGGATGATGAAGGACCTGATTGGGCGGTTTAAATTAAAAAGGCAGTAAATAAGGCAAAATAAAGGGACGGTCATCCGGAATCGTGTTAAATTCCGTGACCGTCCCTTTGAATTCATAATACTGCCATAAATATACCAGCCTTCATCTGCCGCCTGTCTACGCGGTCTGCAGTGTCTTTGCCTTGGAAGCCTTTTTCTGCTTCTTCATCTGCCGGGGCTGTTCCGGGGCCTTTTCATTTTTCAGGTTCTTCTGGGCCGTGGACAGCATCAGCTTGATGCGGTTCAACTGGTTTACCTCGCTGGCGCCCGGATCGTAGTCCACCGCGATGATGTTGGACTGCGGATAGTGGCGGCGCAGCTCCTTGATGACGCCCTTGCCCACGATATGATTGGGCAGGCAGCCAAATGGCTGGGTGCAGATAATGTTGTTCACGCCGCTGTGGATCAGCTCCAGCATCTCTCCTGTAAGGAACCAGCCCTCGCCTGTCTGATTGCCCAGGGACACAAAGCCCTTGGCCATCTCAGCCAGTTCATTGATGGCTGACGGGGGCGTGAAGTGCCGGCTGGCCGACAGCTCCTTCCTGGCAGTCCTGCGCAGATACTCCAAAAGGGCAATTCCGGCGTTGCACAGGCGCGCCGTGGATTTCTTCGTACCCAGGTGCTCCGCCTTGAAGTTACTGTTGTAAAAGCTGTAGAGAAGGAAATCCATCAGGTCGGGCATCACTGCCTCGGCCCCCTCGGATTCCAGAAGCTCCACCACGTGGTTGTTGGCAAGGGGGGAGAACTTCACAAGGATCTCGCCCACAATCCCCACCTTTGGTTTCCTGATATCGGTTCTTGGCAGATTGTCAAAATCGCGTATGATTCCCTTGATGTTGCGGCTGAATTCCATCATGGCGGCGCTGCGTTTGGACAGGGAGGCAATACAGCGGGCCTTCCACTTCCCATGGAGTGCATTGGCGCTGCCTGGTTCTGCCTCATAGGGCCTGGTGGCGTAGAGCACGCGCATGAAAATGTCGCCGTACACAATGGCCTGCATGGCCTTTGTGATAAGGGGGACCGTAAATGTAAACCCGGGGTTGGTCTCCATGCCGTTGGCATTGACCGATACAACGGGCACCTGCGGCATGCCTGCCTTTTCCAGGGCGCGCCGGATGAAGCCTATGTAGTTGGAAGCACGGCAGCCGCCGCCTGTCTGGGTCATCAGCACCGCTGTGTGGTCCAGGTCATACCTGCCGGAAAGCAGGGCGTCCATGATCTGTCCGATGACAATCAGGGAGGGATAGCACGCATCGTTGTTCACGTACTGGAGTCCCACGTCCACCGCGTTGCGGTTGTGGTTCTGCAATACTTCAATCTTGTATCCGAAGGAGCGGATGGCCGGCTCTAAAAGGTCAAAATGGATGGGCGACATCTGTGGGCAGAGAAGGGTATATGTCTTCTTCATCTCCTTGGTAAAGTACACCCGGTTATAGGCGCTGGAAACCACCTTGTGCTCGTAGTGCTTCTGGTCCCGGACCTTGAGGGCCGCAATCAGGGAGCGGATACGGATGCGGGCAGCGCCCAGGTTATTCACCTCGTCAATCTTAAGCACGGTATAAATCTTGCCGGAACGGGTCAGGATATCGGCCACCTGGTCCGTGGTCACGGCATCCAGGCCGCAGCCAAAGGAGTTTAGCTGGATTAAGTCCAAATCATCCCGGTTCTTGACAAAGCTGGCCGCCGCATAGAGGCGGGAGTGGTACATCCACTGGTCGGTTACCACCAAAGGCCGTTCCACCCTTCCAAGGTGGGAGATGGAATCCTCTGTGAGCACCGCAAATCCATAGGAGGTAATCAGTTCCGGGATACCGTGGTGGATTTCAGAGTCCACATGGTAGGGCCTGCCGGCCAGCACGATGCCCCGTTTTTTGTTCTCCTTCATCCATGCCAGGGTTTCCTCGCCCTTGGCCTCCATGTCATGGCGGGAAGCCAGAAGCTCCTGCCATGCTGCGTGGGCAGCCATTTTCACCTCATCCGCAGGAATCTGATGGTTCCCGGCAAATTCCTTTATAAGGGCCTGGGTCAGGATCTCCTCATTGGTAAAGGCCATGAAGGGGTTGTCAAACCTTACATGTTCTTCTGACAGTTCCTCCACATTGTTCTTGATGTTCTCCGCGTAGGATGTGACCATGGGGCAGTTGTAATGGTTGCCCGCCTCCGGGCTTTCATTGCGCTCATACGGAATGCAGGGATAGAAAATGTATTTGATTCCCTGCTTGATGAGCCATGATATATGTCCATGGACCAGCTTGGCCGGGTAGCACTCCGATTCACTGGGAATGGATTCAATGCCCAGCTCGTAGAGCTGTCTGGTGGACTGGGGCGAGAGCACCACATGGTAGCGCAGCTTCTTAAAGAAAACCGCCCAGAAGGGGAAGTTCTCAAACATGTTGAGGACCCTGGGGATCCCCACCATGCCCCGGTCCGCCTGGTCCAGGGGCAGGGGTTCGTAGTCAAACATGCGGTGGTACTTATAGTCAAAGAGATTGGGAATCTCCTTCTTGGCCTTCTCAAGTCCAAGTCCCCGCTCGCAGCGGTTGCCCGAGATAAAGCGGCGTCCGCTCCCAAACTGGTTGATGGTGAGCACACAGTGGTTGTTGCAGCCCTTGCACCGGGTCATGGAGGTGGTATACTTAAGGGCAATGATCTTATCCAGGGACAGCATGGATGTTTCTGCCTCGCCGTTCATGTGATAGCGTTCCCTTGCAATCAGGGCAGCGCCGAAGGCTCCCATGATGCCTGCGATGTCAGGGCGCACTGCCTGGCATCCTGATATTTTCTCAAAGCTCCTGAGCACCGCATCATTGTAAAAGGTGCCGCCCTGGACCACCACATGGGCGCCCAGGTCAGAGGCATTGGTAATCTTGATGACCTTGAACAGGGCATTCTTGATGACGGAATAAGCCAGGCCGGCGGAAATGTCAGCCACCGTGGCCCCTTCCTTCTGGGCCTGTTTTACATTGGAGTTCATGAATACGGTGCAGCGGGTGCCAAGGTCCGTTGGGTTCCTGGCAAACAGGGCCTCTTTGGCAAAATCCTCCACGGAAAAGTTCAGGCTCTTGGCAAATGTCTCGATGAAGGAGCCGCAGCCCGAGGAGCACGCCTCGTTGAGCTGCACGCTGTCCACGGTGCCGTCCTTTATCTTGATGCACTTCATGTCCTGTCCCCCGATGTCCAGGATACAGTCCACATCCGGCTCAAAGAAAGCAGCCGCGTAGTAGTGGGAGATGGTCTCCACTTCCCCCTCATCCAGCATCAGCGCTGCCTTTAAAAGGGCCTCGCCGTAGCCTGTGGAACAGGAATAGGCAATGTGGGCTGTCTTCGGAAGCTGGCTGCGGATTTCCGTTATGGCGCGGATGGCCGTGGCAAGGGGGCTTCCGTTGTTGTTGTCATAGAACCGGTACAGCAGGGTGCCGTCCTCGCCCACCAGGGCCGCCTTGGTGGTGGTGGAACCGGCGTCAATGCCCAGATAGCAGTTGCCCTCATAGGAGGGAAGGTCGCCGGACTTAACGTGGTTGCTGGCATGGCGGCTGGAAAATTCGTCGTAGTCAGCCTGGTCCCTGAACAGCGGTTCCATGCGCTTTACCTCAAAATCCATCTGGATACCCGAGGACAGCTGTTCAATCATAGCCTCCAGGGAAACAGCGGACTGGTTCTCCTGAGGGTTCATGGCAGCGCCCACAGCGGCAAACAGGTGGGAATGGTCCGGAGCAATGATCTGTTCCGGCGTAAGGTGGAGGGTACGGATGAAGCTTTCACGCAGCTGGGGCAGGAAGTGGAGGGGACCGCCCAAAAAGGCAACATTGCCCCGTATGGGCTTACCGCAGGCAAGACCGCTGATGGTCTGGTTCACCACTGCCTGGAAAATGGACGCGGCCAGGTCTTCCCTGGTAGCGCCTTCATTAATCAATGGCTGGATATCCGACTTGGCAAACACGCCGCAGCGCGCCGCGATGGGGTAGATGGCCTTGTAATGGGCGGCGTATTCATTGAGGCCGCTGGCATCGGTCTGAAGCAGGGATGCCATCTGGTCGATGAAGGAACCGGTGCCGCCTGCACAGATCCCGTTCATCCTCTGGTCAATCCCGCCGGTAAAATATATGATTTTTGCATCCTCCCCGCCAAGCTCGATGGCCACGTCTGTCTGTGGCGCATAGTCCTGCAGGGCGGATGCCACAGCCACCACCTCCTGGACAAATGGAATGTTCAGATGGGATGACAATGTAAGGCCTCCGGATCCCGTGATGACGGGGATGACCTGGGCGGGGCCGGTTATGGGGCAGGCCTTTTTCAGAAGTTCTGCCAGAGTTTCCTGTATATTGGCATAATGACGCTCATAATCGGAGAATACTATATGGTAGTTCTGGTCAAGCAATGCTACTTTGACGGTTGTGGAACCGATATCGATTCCCAGTGTAAGGGTATTTGTATGTAAGCTCATATACGTGGGTTTTACCCTAACCTCCTTTGTGACTTGCAGCAGCGGCACATGTGATGTCCATACAAGGGCTGTGCCGGGCTGAGAAGTTGTTTTGCGTTCATCATAATACAGTTTTATGGAAAAAACTGTGATTTATGCAACAATTTGCGGCAGTAAGCCGCGAATGGTCATAATAAAGTTTAGCATAAATTAGGTAGGAATACAATTGGGGACAGGCGTTAAAAAATCGTGAAGAAATGGGAAAAATTGTGCATGATTCCTGTAAAAACTTATTGTTTGTGAAAAATCAGGGGCTATTTTATTTGACAAACCGCAGGGCAGTCACTATAATGAGAACGTATAATTTCAAAATGGGGGAGAGTTCGCATGATACGGATTTTTAAGACCGAAGACGGTGCTATGCACGAAAAAGAAGAGATGCAGCCTGGCTGCTGGATTGCGTTAACAAACCCTACAGCCTCAGAAATCATTGACATTGCGGATGCATACCAGATTGACCCGGACCACTTAAAGGCGCCATTGGATGAGGAGGAACGTTCCCGAATCGAGGTGGAGGACGAATACACCCTGGTGCTGGTGGATATCCCGTCCATAGAGGAGCGCAGCGGCAAGGACTGGTTTGTCACCATCCCGCTGGCCATCATCATGGCCAACGATGTGCTGATTACTGTCTGCCTGGAGGAGACACCCGTGCTCACGTCCTTCATGGACGGAAGGGTAAGGGACTTCCATACATTCATGAAGACCAGGTTCATCCTGCAGATCCTTTATAAAAATGCAACCCAGTACCTGCAGTACCTGCGCATCATTGACAAGAAGAGCGAGGTCATTGAGCGCAAGCTCCATCAGTCCCAGAAGAATGAGGAACTGATTGAGCTTCTGGAACTGGAGAAGTCCCTGGTGTATTTCACCACGTCCCTGCGTTCCAATGAGGTGGTGCTGGAGAAGCTCCTAAGGACCGAGAAGATTAAGAAGTATCCCGAGGATACGGACCTTCTTGAGGATGTCATCGTGGAGAACAAACAGGCAATCGAGATGGCCAACATTTACAGCGGGATCCTCAGCGGGACCATGGACGCCTTTGCCTCGGTCATCTCCAACAACCTGAACATTGTCATGAAGTTCCTGGCAACCGTAACCATTGTCATGTCAATCCCCACCATGGTGGCCAGCTTCTATGGCATGAATGTGAATTCCAGGGGAATGCCCTTTGCGAACAATCCCTACGGGTTTGTCATAGTCCTGGGATTTGCCCTGGCCCTGTCACTGTTGGTAGCTTATATATTTAATAAGAAGGATTTATTCTGACATAAAAGGAGTATTCATGAATTTTCTAAAGAAGTTTGAGCAGAAAATGAACCGGTTTGCAATCGGCGGGATCATCAACTATGTATGTGCCATGCTGGCCATGGGCACGGTGCTGTACCTTGTGGCGCCGGGCTTCCTGAATTATCTGATTTTAAACCCCATTGCCATCATGCAGGGGCAGGTCTGGAGGATCCTGACCTTTTTTGTATATCCGCCTGCATTTACAGGAGGGAACCCCATGGGCTACATCCTGTTTAACGCCCTGGCCATCTACTGCATCCGTTCCTTTGGCATGATTGTGGAACAGGTATGGGGTAAGTTCCGTTTCAACTGTTACATCATACTGGGCGTGCTGTTGAATGTGGCGGCATCCCTGTTCATGTACCTGGTGGTAGGCTTCCCCATGGTGCTTACGCCTGTTTATCTGGTGTATTCCTTCTTTTTTGTATTTGCACTCATGTTCCCGGATATGCAGGTCCTGCTGATGATGGTCCTTCCCCTGAAGGCCAAGTGGATTGCGTACGCCGAGGCAGCGGTTTACATTTATTACTTTGTCAAGGGTGACATATACACCAGGGTCCAGATTTTTGTGTGCATCCTGCACATGTTCATCTTCTTTGGCTGGATGGTGCTGGCCGGGGAGACGGGTTACAAACAGAAGAAGCGCCAGAAGGATTTCCAGAAAAAGATCAAGCCCATGGTTTCCAACAAGACCGGCCATAAGTGCGCTGTGTGCGGCCGGACGGACAAGGACAGCCCTGGCATGGAATTCCGTTATTGTTCAAAATGTGAAGGCAGCTATGAATACTGCATGGATCATTTGTATACTCATCAACACGTGAAAAAGCCGGATTCCCCCCAATAGCATCATGAGCGCTGTACTGCAAAAGCATTTACACAGACAGGCCCTAAGAACCGGCAGATCATTCACATATCACACTGTACAACGTTTATGGAGGATTTAATAATGAAAAAGACCAAGATTATCTGTACCATGGGTCCCAACACCAATGACAGGAACGTCATGATGGAGCTTGCAAAGAATGGCATGGACGTGGCGCGTTTCAACTTTTCCCACGGTGATTATGAGGAGCACCAGGGACGCCTGGAACTGTTAAAGGAAGTCCGCAAGGAGCTGGATATCCCGGTTGCGGCGCTTCTGGATACAAAAGGCCCTGAAATCCGCACCGGACAGCTGAAGGACGGTAAGAAAGTAACATTAAAGGAAGGCCAGACCTATACGCTGACCACCCGCGAGCTGATTGGGGATGAGAACATCGGATACATCAATTACAGCGGACTGGGCGAAGACGTGGTTCCCGGCAATAAGATTCTGATTGACGATGGCCTGATTGAGATGGACGTGACGGAGGTCAATGGCACGGACATTGTATGTAAGGTGATTAACGGCGGCGAGCTGGGCGAGAAAAAGGGCGTCAATGTCCCCAATGTGAAGATTAAGCTCCCGGCCCTGACCGACAAGGACAAAGAAGACATCCGTTTCGGCATCAAGCAGGGATTTGATTTTATCGCGGCATCCTTTGTGCGTACCGCGGACTGCATCAGGGAAATCAAGGCAATGCTGGATGAGCAGGGTTCCAGCATGAAGGTAATTGCCAAGATTGAGAATGCGGAAGGCATCGAGAACCTGGACGCCATCATCGAGGAGGCGGACGGCATCATGGTTGCCCGCGGCGACATGGGCGTGGAGATTCCCGCTGAAAAGGTTCCCCATATCCAGAAGAAAATCATCCGCAAGTGTAACGAGGCATGTAAGATTGTCATCACCGCAACCCAGATGCTGGATTCCATGATCCGCAACCCAAGGCCTACCAGGGCAGAGGTGACGGACGTGGCCAATGCGGTTTATGACGGTACCGATGCAGTGATGCTTTCCGGCGAGACCGCCATGGGTAAGTATCCCGTTGAAGCCCTTAAGATGATGGTTTCCATTGCCGAGGAGTCAGAGTCCTATCTGGACTATGCAGGATACCGCCAGAGGAAGGTGTCCAAGCAGAACATGAAAAATGTTTCCAACGCAGTGTGCTTCGCATCCGTTTCCACCTCCCATGACCTGAGCGCAGACGTCATCATTGCTCCAAGCATCACAGGCTTTACCACCCAGATGCTCTCCAAGTGGAGGCCGGCTGCAAGGATCATCGGCATGTCCCCAAGCATGGCGACCGTGCGCCAGATGCAGCTGCAGTGGGGCGTTGTGCCAATATGGTCACGCCGCGCTGAATCCACGGATGAACTGATTGAGAATTCCGTGGAGGAGCTTAAGGAAAGGGGCCTTGTGACAGTGGGCGAGCTGGCAGTCATCACCGCAGGCGTGGTGACCTACGCAAGACGCCACGAGGCAGCCACACAGACCAATATCATGCGTGTAATCAATATCGAGTAAAATAGTACTGGACAAAGGAGTCTGGCAGGGGGTACAATATTCCGCAAGGATTATTGTGCTTCCTGACAGGCTTTTTGCATCTAAGGGAGGGCGCATACACGCTCAAAAAGGGAAAGGAGTAAGAGAAGTGGAGAAGAAACCATTTGTAACACTTGAACAGCTGAAAGAGATTGAGAAAACATACCCCACCCCCTTCTATCTTTACGATGAAAAGGGTATCAGGGAGAATGCGGCGAAGCTGAAGCAGGCATTTGCATGGAATAAGGGATATAAGGAGTATTTTGCAGTTAAGGCAACCCCCAATCCTTTTCTTCTGAACCTGTTAAAGGAGATGGGATGCGGCACGGACTGTTCTTCCATGACAGAGCTTATGATGTCAAAAGCGTGCGGGTTTAAGGGACATGATATCATGTTCTCATCCAATGACACGCCGCCTGAGGAGTTCGCATACGCAGAAAAGCTGGGCGCCATCATCAACCTGGATGATATAACCCATATTGAGTGCCTGGAGCAGACCCTGGGATACATCCCGGAAACCATCAGCTGCCGCTACAATCCGGGCGGCGTGTTCAAGGTAAGCAATGACATCATGGACAACCCGGGGGATTCTAAGTATGGGATGACAACGGAACAGATTTTCCAGGCATTTAAGATACTGAAGGATAAGGGCGCGAAGCATTTCGGCATCCATGCCTTCCTGGCCAGCAACACGGTGACCGTGGAGTATTATCCCATGCTTGCCAAGATTCTTTTTGAACTGGCTGTGAAGCTTCAGGAGGAGACAGGCGCCCATGTGGAATTCATCAATCTGTCCGGCGGCATCGGCATTCCCTACCGCCCGGACCAGGAACCCAACGACATACTGGCCATCGGGGACGGCGTGCGCAAGGTTTATGAGGAAGTCCTGGTACCGGCCGGCATGGATGATGTGGCAATCTGCACCGAACTTGGCCGCTTCATGATGGGACCCTACGGCGCCCTGGTGACAAAGGCCATCCATGAAAAGCATACCCACAAGGAGTACGTGGGAGTGGACGCCTGCGCCGTGAACCTGATGCGCCCGGCCATGTACGGGGCATACCATCACATCACGGTAATGGGGAAGGAAGATGAGCCTTGCGGCCACATGTATGACGTGGTCGGCTCCCTGTGCGAGAACAATGATAAGTTTGCCATTGACCGCATGCTGCCTGAGATAAGGAAAGGCGACCTGCTGTTCATCCACGACACGGGCGCCCATGGGTTTGCCATGGGATATAACTACAACGGCAAGCTAAAGTCGGCGGAGCTGCTGTTAAAGCAGGACGGTTCCGTGGAAATGATCCGGAGGGCGGAAACTCCTGAGGACTACTTTGCTACATTTGATTTTTGTGATATACTCAAAGATATTGACTGATGAAAAACCCCGGCATGCAGCAACGCGCAGTCTGCCGGGGTTTTTGCCAAAAGAAACGGCTTTGGCGGTCCCAGCCGTCCCGGTGCCTGTTTGGACATTCATGCCGGGGGAGCTGACGATATATCAGGAGTTCATGATTAGGAGGATTATTAATGGCTAAGATCGGTTTTATCGGAATGGGGAATATGGGAAGCGCCATCATGAAAGGACTTCTCAAGGTGTATGCGCCTCAGGACATGATTTTCACTGCGGCCCATCAGGAGAAGATGGACCAGGTCACATCTGAGACAAAGGTGGCCCACGCCGGCTCCAACCGGGAATGCGCGGCCCAGGTAAAGTATCTGATCCTTGCGGTGAAGCCGCAGTATTTTGACGTGGTGTTTGAGGAGATAAAGGATGTGCTGACAAAAGAACAGGTAATCATTTCCCTGGCCCCCGGCATTTCCATACAGGATATCGGCGCCAGGCTGGGCGGCGGTGTAAGGGTGGTCAGGGCCATGCCCAATACACCGGCGCTTCTGGGGGAGGGCATGACAGGGGTTACATATGAGGCAGGCATCTATTCAGATGAGGAGAAAGCGGAAATCAGCCTTATCTTCTCATCCTGCGGACGCATGGAGCTGGTGGAGGAGCGGCTGATGGACGCAGTGGGCTGTGTCAGCGGAAGCTCCCCTGCATTCGTGTATATGTTCATCGAGGCCCTGGCTGACAGCGGCGTGAAGTACGGCCTGCCCAGGAAGACAGCTTATGCCATGGCTGCACAGACCGTCCTGGGCAGCGCCAGGATGGTGCTGGAGACAGGAAAACATCCGGGACAGCTTAAGGATGAGGTGTGTTCGCCGGGCGGCACCACCATTGCCGGTGTGTCGGCCCTGGAGGAGCATGGGCTGCGCAACGCTGTCATCAAAGCGGCGGATGCGTGTTATGAGAAGACCCAGCGCATGAAGTAGGCGGGGAGGACCGGGCCGGGAGGAAACACCGTCAGAAAATAAGATGATTTTCAACAAATATTAGCAAGGATTCTCCCATCCTCTAAGGTGGTGAGATGAATTGCCAAAAACAAACTTAACGGCAGTGGTGGGCGGAGAGTAATCGGTATCCCCCACTGCCATGAGGTC
>NZ_JAJFEB020000024.1:0-77146 GCF_020709765.2 Clostridium pacaense | reverse complement strand
TTTTCTTTTATTTTAACATGAAAAAGGGCAGTGAAACATATGTTTTGTGCAACTTTTAATTTTCAAACACGCTCTAGCGGTTGCCGGACAGGACACGGTAAATCCCGGGAACAGTGGACTGAAGGCATTTCCTTAAAAGATTACTTATGATTACCATGAACAGCGGCATAAGCAGGAACATGGCCAGGGCTGATGCAGGAACGGAAGGAAGGAGGATGGCCCCGGCCTTGTTAAAGAGCCTGACCCAGGCAAAGTGGATGGCGTATAGGAAAAAGTTATGCTTCATCCATTCCCCGGCCACAGGCAGGCGGATGCCGGACAGCAGGAGCCAGACAGCGCATACTCCCCAAATACGCTGCAGTACGGCGGACAGGGGCCTGGCGTAAAGGAACGCCATGGGACGGCTTAAGAAAAGGATCAGGGCCAGCAGCAGGACGGCAGCGCCGTAGTACAGAAGACGCCTCCTTCCCCCGGGAGGCACGGACTCGGCAAACCGTCCCCATCCCTCCCTGTGAAGGCTTATATAAGCGGCCGCGCAGGTGTAGAACAGGGCGTCCATGTTAAGATGAGGGAAATCCCAGCCATGCCACAGCGCAAAAGCAATCATCACAAGGGCCGCTGCCCCGGACAGGGTGCGTTTCATCACAGGATAGATGACAGGAGCCAGGGCAATGAGGAGGATTAACTGATATAAGTACCAGAATACGGGATTATAGGCGTAATTCATAAGGGCGTCCATGAGCTGCCCAATGGTGACGGGCACCGGAGGCTTTCCTATAAGGCCGGATATGGCAGGAATCCGGGTAACGGTTACGTATCCCGCATAATATAGGAAATTCCAAATCAGATAGGGTACCAGGATGCTCCGGATACGCGACTTCCATTTGGGGACCAGTCTGGACCAGTCAAACCTGCGGTAAAACAGATAGGAGGACACCATGAAGAAGCCCGGGACAGATATCTGCCCCAGCCCTTCTCCCAGGATCCACTCCAGCCTTTCCACCCCGGCCGCTGCCTGAGTGGCTCCCAGGTATAACTCCGCATTAAAAGAATGTACCCATACAACCAGAAGGCTGAACAGGAATGTAATCCAGTAAACCTGGTTGTGAAACTGCTTTTCTTCCATATGACATATCCTCTCCTGCAGCAGAACCAAAGGTAACATGTACAAAAGCCAAAAGGCCGCTTCCCGGAACTCTACTGTCCTCATTCAGGGAAACGGTCTTTCTATACGGACACGGATTGTATGGCGCTTCATACCGCGCCTAGGGGATGTCCGGACATACCCCCGCCTTCCCGTAAGCCCGGGTCGGGGATGGATGTCCGGACAGCCCTGCCATCAGCTGCGGTACTGCGCCAGCAGTTTATTAATCCGCTTGGTAGGTGTCAGCAATTCACTTAAAGATGCATCGTGATTTAAATTGTCAATGATGAGGGCAATGTACTTGCTCATGTCAACATCAATATAGTAAGGCCTCTCAAGCAGGGACGGTGTCTGATAAACCAGGTTGGTTGTCAGGATCCTGTCGATAATGCCCTTGTCATAATACTCGTCAAACTTGTTAAGCCCGCCTGTGAACAGGCCGAAGGTGGAGCATACAAATACCTTCCTGGCCTTCCTGCGCTTCAGTTCCTTTGCCACATCCAGCACGCTGTCGCCTGAAGATATCATGTCATCGATAATCAGCACATCCTTGCCCTCCACGCTGGCTCCCAGGAACTCATGGGCCACAATGGGGTTGCGTCCATTGATGATCTGGGTGTAGTCACGGCGCTTGTAGAACATGCCCATATCAAGTCCCAGCATGTTGGCAAAATACACGGCGCGCCCTGTGCCGCCTTCGTCCGGGCTGATGACCATCATGTGGTCACTGTCAATCTGAAGGTCTGTCTCGTTCTTCAGCAGGTACTTTAAGAACTGGTAGATGGGCTGGACCGTCTCAAACCCTCTTAAGGGAATGGCGTTCTGTACCCTTGGGTCATGGGCATCAAACGTGATGATGTTCTCCACGCCCATGTTCACCAGCTCCTTAAGGGCCAGCGCACAGTCCAGGGACTCCCTGCCGGAGCGCTTATGCTGTCTGCTTTCATATAAGAAAGGCATGATTACGTTAATCCTGTGGGCCTTGCCCGCGGCTGCCGCAATCACACGCTTTAAATCCTGGAAATGGTCATCCGGCGACATATGGTTGGTCATGCCGAACAGGGAATAAGTAAGGCTGTAATTACATACGTCAACCATGATATACAGGTCATCGCCCCTTACAGACTCAAGTATCAGTCCCTTTCCCTCGCCGGAGCCAAACCTTGGTGTGATGGCATTTAAAATATAGGAATCCCTCTGATATCCGGAAAATGCAATGGTGGATTTGTGCTCGCTCTCACGCTCACGTCTCCAGTCTACCAGATAGGCATTGACCTTGTCTCCTAATTCCGTGCAGCTTTTAAGGGGTATAAGACCCAGGGGGCCAACTGGAATTGTCTCAATGATTTTTTCCTCATATAACATGGTTTTAATCCTCCTGTTTTAGGCTGGCGGCTTCTTTGCCGTAACCAGCATATACTTTTATACCATCATTCTCCATGGTTCGTCAAGGGCATATCCCTCAGGAATTGCCATGTTTTACAGTTATTTTTTTAACAGTCTGATGTCTCCCCCATATAATGGAATCATCCGGTATCCGCTCATGATCCTGGACGTGACGCGGTCCGTATAGGAATCCCGCAGCCGGGCCGGCGAAAGGTTGGTGGAGATAATGGTGGAGCGCTTCATGTTCATCCTCTCATTAATACAGTAGAACAGCTGGGACGAGGTAAAGCTGTTATTCAGTTCGGTCCCCAGGTCATCAATAATCAGCAGGTCGCAGTCCAGGATGAACCGGTACATATCCCGCATCTCCTCCGCGTTCTCATAATCAAACTTATTCCTGGAAAATATCTCAAACAGGTCGCTGGCCGTGAGATAGATGACCGAGTGGTAGGTGTTCATCAGTTCCTTGGCAATGCAGTTGGTTAAGAATGTCTTTCCAACCCCGGTGCTGCCTGTGAATAACAGGTTCTCATGCTTCTTGTCAAACTGCTTCACGAATTCCCTGCACTCCCTGACCACACGCCGCATATAATCCGCATTGGTCATGCCGATCTGGGGCAGTATCTCCTTATTGTCGTAGTATTGGAAGGAAAGGGCTGAAAAATTCTCCTGTTCCAGGATATCCTCCAGATTGGACTGGTCATGGAGCAGCTTCATCTGCGCCTTCAGGAAACAGTGGCACTTCCTGCCGTCAACCAGGCCGGTATCCTGGCAGTCCGGGCAGTTATACCACAGCTCCAGGTAATTGTCCGGATATCCGGCAGCCCGGATGATCAGCGCCTTCTGCTCCCTCAGGTCCTGCAGGTCCTCCTTCAGCTTATCAAGGGCGCCTGAATCCCCTTCCAGAAGCTTCCTGGCGCAGGCCACCGAACGGCCGGCTATCTCGGCTTCCAGTTCCTTTACCACAGGAAGCCTCCTGTAAATCTCCTGGCGCCGTTCCTCCAGCTGGTGATGGTTCTCAATCTGCTGTCTTCCGTACGCCCTCATGATTGCGTCATACTGGGAATTGCTTAGTGCCATTATCTGCCCTCCTTACATATCAGGGCTGCTGCCCTACCCATTCCTTAACCTGCTTTAGCATCAGGGCATCGTAGTCCGTGTCCCTCTGTTCAAAATTATGGAACTGGTTGGGCGCCCCTTTCCTGGTACGTTTTCCCTGGCCGGACACAGCTGTGTCATACGTTTGAAGACGCTTGTCCCTGGACCTGGAAGTGTCCTCCCTGGCCGCCGTCCGTCTGGCATCCAGCTCCCTGATATCCCCGATGCCCCTGACACCGGCTTCCTTCCAGTCCGTGAGGATCTTATCCGCGTACTGGAAACTGGGGTTGTGGATGGCCGTGATGGTCCTGTTGCAGGCCTCCAGCACCACGTCCCGGTTAAAACCGTAGTCCTTGAACCATTTATCCATCAGCTTCTGTTCCGGCGCAGCCGGTTTCCTGCTGTTTATCCCAAATGCCTTCATCACTGCAAATGAATCCCTGTTATAGGAAGCCGAATAATCCTTTGCCTCCTGGGCCGTATGGATTCCCTTCTCATGCCAGCTCCTGGCCACCGCCTCAATATAGCGTATGGAGGTATGGCCGTTCTGGACGCAGTATTCCACCAGGTATTCCAGCAGTTCCTCATTCATCCCCAAATCCTCATACAGATAAGCGAAAACCTGGCAGTCCCTGGGGGTAAATACCTTGTTCAGGTACTTCTGGGCAATATAGAGGAGCTGTGAAAAACCTTCATCCTGGGAAAGGCGGTTCACCTGTTCCGCAGAGTATACAGGCTTGTCCCTGTTCTCCTGGACCGCCTGGTTCTGTTCCCTTCGTCCCTGCGCCATATCCCCCTGCCCATGGGCATCCCAGATTCCCGGTGCCTGCCCATGGGTGTCCTGGATTCCCGGTGCCTGCCCATGGGTGTCCTGGATTCCTGTTCCCTGCCCATGGGTGTCCTGGATTCCTGTCCCCTGTCCATGGGTGTCCTGGATTCCTGTCCCCTGCCCATGGATGTCCTGGATTCCTGTTCCCTGTCCATGTATGTCCTGGATTCCTGCTGCCTGGACACGGATATCCCCGGCCATGGCGCCATTGACTTCATAATTCCCCAGCACCTGGTCATGGGCAGGTGGCTGGTGGACCTCCAACAGACCGGCGGCCTGGTTCCTAACCGCCTGGGTCCTGGCAGACACTCCCCTTGACTGCACCGCCCCCTCATCCTGACGGCCCATGGACGCACAGGATGCAGGCGCTTCCTTCCTGGTTCCGGAAAGGATTCCCAGCTTTTCCCAGTAGGCCAGTGCCCTGCGCACATCTGATTCCGTATGGTCCAGGGCATCTGCAATCCCCTCTATGGTGATGTCCTCACCCTGATGGCGCAGCACAAACAGGTATACCTTGACATATTCCCCATTAGCCCTTGCCATATATTCATCAATAAATTCATGAGCCACCGCAGTGGACGGCACGCTCCATCTGTCCTTAAAATTCACACCCATCTCACCACTCCTTACATCTTCTGGCCCGCAGACATGTCTTTTCCTGCCGGCCGGGCGGCACATGCGTTACATTCCATATCATAACACATCCACATCTAAAAGAAAATAGGCGCATTTTTACACAATCCGACTTGTGGATAATGTGGATAATGTGGAAAAATAGTGGACATAATTGTTCGCGGGCATGCCCAAATCCCCTTTTTTCCGTATAAAACCAAGAAATTCGAAATTGATTGACATTTTTTTATGTTAATCAAAAAATCCACATAGCTTCTTTACATAAAATGTTGAAAACTATGTGGATAATGTGGATAACTACTGGCCTAACAGCTTTTCCCCTACTTTTACAATGTCTCCGGCACCCATAGTTATCAACACATCGCCGTTTATACAATTTTCCAAAATAAATGTCTCTATGTCATCAAAGGACGGGATATAGTGGGCCTTTGTCCCAAGCCGCTCGATGCGCTGTGCAATATCCCGTGAGCTTACGCCCAGGGTGTCGGTCTCCCTGGCAGCGTATATATCGGCAAGTATCACCTCGTCCGCGGCTGAAAGGGTCTCTGCGAACTGGTCCAGGAACGCCTTGGTCCTGGTGTACGTGTGGGGCTGGAACACGCACCACAGCTTCCTGTGGGGATAATTCTTTGCAGCGGACAGGGTTGCCTTTATCTCCTGGGGATGGTGGGCATAGTCATCAATGATGGTAATCCCGCCTATCTCCCCCTTTTTCTCAAACCTTCTGTCCGTGCCCGTGAACTTCCGAAGCCCTGCCATGACAGCGTCAAATCCGGCTCCCAGTTCCATGGCCACGGCAATGGCCGCCAGGGAATTATACACATTATGCTCCCCTGTCACGCCCAGGGTGATGCGGTTCACCACTTCCCCCTGGATGACCAGGTCATAGGAGGGCCTTGCAAATCCGTCATATGTGATATCCTTTGCCGTATAGGTGCTGGAACTGTCCTTGCCAAAGGTGACAACCCTGCAGCCCAGCCCCTTCGTAATCTCCTCAACCGCATCAATGCCGCTGTTGATTACCAGAAGCCCCCTGGAGGGAAGCTTTTCTGCAAACAGCCGGAAGGAATGGCGGATATCCTGGATATCCTTAAAAAAATCCAGGTGGTCCTCCTCAATGTTCAGTATGACCTCCATGGTAGGATGGAATGACAGGAAGCTGTTGGTATATTCGCAGGCTTCCGTGACAAACAGCTCCGGGCTTCCCACCCTGATGTTGCCGCCTATATCCTGAAGGATGCCGCCCACGGAAATGGTCGGGTCCAGATTCCCTGCTAACAGGATATCCGTAATCATGGATGTGGTGGTGGTCTTGCCGTGGGTCCCGGATACGGCAACCGCCTGCTTATAGTTGCGCATCATCTCCCCTAAAAGCTCTGCCCTGGAAAGCATGGGGATCCCCTTTTCCTTGACAGCCATGAATTCCGGGTTATCCTCATGGATGGCGGCAGTATACACCACCACGTCAATGCCCGGTTCCTTCTCTATATTTGCAGCCCTCTGACCGTAGTACACCCTGGCGCCTCTATCCGTAAGATGGTCCGTAAGCCCTGTCTCATGGGAGTCAGAACCCGTAACGGTAAATCCTTCTTCCAGGAGGATTTCCGCCAGACCGCTCATGCTGATGCCTCCAATCCCGATAAAATGAACATGTTCCGGTTTTCCAAAATCTATCTGATACATAATCAATAATCCTTCCCTGTGCCCATAGAGCTGTCCGCAGCGCTGTCTGCACAAAAATATCTCTTCCTTATTATATCAAAAAAACACTGAAAAGCTATATAAAAAATGGAGAATTACCGCCCCCGCGGCAACTCTCCGTCATGTATCTTACTAAAATATATTATGTTCGTGCTGTGTCCGTGCTGTCCGGCCGCTGAAAATCAGGTTCTTATACCTGTCCAGGGTTATCAGCAGTACATTCCCAAGGACACCGATGGCCAGTATCTCACCGATTCCAACCGTTCCCATGGCCACGAGGATTAAATCCTCAGAACCATACGCATACCGCAGCACCCATGGGATGATGATGGTATTGGCAAGGATGGGCGGGATGCACACGCACCATCTGTGCTTCCTCACATACCATGAACCGGCTGCCCCGATCAGCGTTGCCAGGCTTCCGAATACCACGTCTAAGGGCATTGCCCCGCAGAGCAGGTTGGATAGCAGGCACCCCACAAACAGTCCCGGCACTGCCGCCGGCGTGAAAAAGGGCAGGATGCAGAGGGCCTCTGAAATCCTGAACTGGACCGGGCCAAAGCTGATGGGTGCAAACAGGATGGTAAGCACCACATAAATGGCTGCAATCATGGCCCCCTGGGCCAGCACATACAGCTTGTTGTTACTCTCTCTCATATTCTGTTGTCTCCTTTAGTTTTGTTTTAGGTGTGGAAGGTTTCGAACACACCATCTTATATGTCTTATAGACTGATAAAGTATAGCATCAGATTGCACAATTATCAAGACTTATTTTACCGGCTGTCTTCCCCTTCTCATTTACCTTCTCATTTATCCTCTTCTCATTTAAAGCACAAACATCATATGGGTAATGCCGCATTTTCTGTTTGATAGATATGCACAGGCTGATTATTTTATGCTATACTCACCATATACATCATAGTCCGGGGCATGAATCACAGCCTGCACCATCCATCACACCCTCACTACAACTACCGATTACCGACTGCATTTCACAGTCCGCCCCATCCACCCTGCGCATGAACGAGGTCCCTGCCATGAGTACAACCGGCTACATCAACATATCCCTTGAATTGTTCGGAGGACTGCTCTCACTGATATTCATCCTCAGCCTTTCCCTTGGCAGCCTCAAAAAGGAGAGGCTGGAACGGCTGTATATCCGCGTGCTTTCAATCAATACAATCCTGTTGTTTTCCGATGCCGCCGCATGGATCTTCAAGGGGCATCCTGACAGGTTCAGCTTCTGGATGGTACGGATAGCCAACTTCCTTGTGTTTACATTCGGATATATCCTGTTAGCAGTGTTTACGGATTATCTGGTCTGCTTTGTATCCGGGAAGGGGGCCGGGATATCCAGGGCCCCTTCCCGTCTCATGTGGTGGCTGGCCCTGTCAGCCATTGTCCTGGTGGCCATATCACAATACAACCACATGTACTACCTGATTGACAGCCATAATGTCTACCACCGCCAGCGCTGGTTCTGGATATCCCAGATATACGGCATCATCTGTATGCTTATCAACGGGGCAATCCTGGCACGGTACAGGAAGTATCTGTCCAGGAAAGAACTGGCCGGGCTGGCCGCCTACATATTGATGCCTGTCATAGCCATGCTGGTCCAGATGCTCATATACGGCATAGCGGTCCTATATATCGCCACCACGGTTTCGGCCCTGTGCATCTACATCAGCATCCAGGTGGAACAGTCCCGCAAATTCAGCCAGGAGGAACTGGAACTGGAGAAAAGCCGGACAGCCATCATGCTGTCCCAGATCCATCCTCATTTCCTCTACAACTCCCTGTCCGTCATCAAGGGCCTGTGCCAGACCGACCCCAGGCAGGCGGAACTGGCTGTTGACCATTTCTCCGGCTTTTTAAGGGGGAACCTGGATTCCCTGACCGCCGGCTCCCCCATACCGTTCAGCCAGGAACTGTCCCATACAAGGCATTACCTGGAACTGGAACAGATGCGCTTTGGCCACAGGCTGAACGTTATCTATGACACGCCTGTGACGGACTTTTTAATCCCGCCCCTTACCCTGCAGCCCATTGTGGAAAATGCAGTCCGCCACGGCATCGTCAAGCGGGAGGAAGGCGGCACCCTGACGGTTGCCACTGCCCTGACCAGCGATGCCTATACGGTTACGGTGACAGATGACGGGGTCGGATTCGACCCTTCAGGCCCATTGCAGGACGGAAAAAAGCACATAGGCATACAGAATGTCAGGAAACGCCTCCAGGCCCAGTGCAGCGCAAGCCTGACCATCCGGAGTGTCCGGGGATGCGGCACCACGGCAATGATTACCCTCCCAAGGAAAGCTGGGGAAAAATAAAGCTGTTTTCATTCCATTTTAACAGAAAAGAGATGACTGAAACCATGAAAATAATTGCTGTAGATGATGAACCCCTTGTGCTGGATGTCCTGATAAAAGCCATCCGCGAGGCCGAGGCTGGCTGTGAAGTCCAGGGCTTCATGCGTTCCCGTGAGGCCCTGGCCGCGGTCCAGGACGGCCTGCGGCCGGATGTGGCATTCTTAGATATCGAGATGGCGGGCATAAACGGCCTGGAACTGGCCATGAAGATACGCGCCATTTCCAACAACACAAAAATCATTTTCGTCACAGGATATCCCCAGTATGCGCTGGATGCATACTCCATTCATGCCAGGGGATACCTGCTAAAGCCTGCCACCCCGGAACATGTCCGCGGTGAACTGAATGAGCTAAAACGCCCTCCGCTCCATGTAAACGGCCGTATCCGTGTGCAGACCTTTGGGAATTTTGAGATTTTTGTGGATGACAGGCCCCTTCACTTCAATCTGTCCAAGACCAAGGAACTGCTGGCCTATCTTGTTGACCGCCGCGGGGCGGCCGTCAACACAGGCGAGCTGTGTGCGGTACTGTGGGAGCAGCGGCCGGACAGCCTCTCGGTAAGAAGCCATCTGCGCACCCTGATATCTGATTTAAGCCGCACCCTTTCCCTGGCCGATGCCGGGGACATACTGATTAAAAGACGCAACAGCTTTGCCATTGACTGTGAAAAACTGGACTGTGACCTCTATGGTTTCCTGCGCCAGGAACCGGATGCCATCAACACCTACATGGGTGAATACATGATGCAGTATACATGGGCCGAGATGACACTAGGTGAACTGGAGCGCCAGAAATAGGATTCGATTTGCGGTTTCTTTGCGGTTTCCCTGCTATAGTAAAAAGAGAATACCCAGCACTGCGTTGCTAAAAGGAGACCCCTATGAAATCCATACAGACAAAATTCATTGCCCTGATATTAGGCTGCGTCCTGCTTTCCTCCCTGGTCATCGGAGGAGCCGGAATCATGAATGCCAATCAGGTGGTGGACAAGGATTCCGCCGATATCATGAATCTGATGTGCAGCGAAAAAGCCAATGAACTGAACGGGCTTTTTTCCTGCATCGAGCAGTCTGTCAATACAGTAGCAGTCTACGCAAACAGGGAACTGACGGATGTTAAGAAATTCAAGACCGACCCTGAATATGTGAGGGAATATACCAGACGTATCCAGGACATTGCCGTCAACGCCGCCAACAACACCCAGGGAGCGCTGGCCGTCTATGTGCGCTACAATCCGAATTTCACCTCCCCTACCTCAGGCCTTTTCTGGAGTAAGACAGCCCTGGACGGGCGGTTCCAGGAACTGCCGCCCACGGACTTCTCCCGGTACAGCCCGGACGACGTGGAGCATGTGGGCTGGTATTATCTTCCTGTCAAAAGCGGCCAGGCCACCTGGATGGCGCCCTATATGAACAAGAACATACAGGTTGAGATGATTTCCTATGTTGTTCCCCTGTACGCGGACAACACAACCATAGGCGTGGTAGGCATGGACATTGATTTCAGCCTTATCAAGAATTCAGTGAATACGATACACGTCTATGATACCGGTTATGCCTTCCTGACGGACGAACAGGCCAACATCATGTACCACAGGGATATACCGGCCAAAACCCCCATGGACAGCTTGGAAAGCAGCCTGCTCCCGGTTGCGGACAGACTGCGCAGCGGCGGCATCGGCAATTACCTGTTTTCCTATGAATGGAGGGGACACAGGAAACGGATGGCCCTGTGCAGCCTTAAGAACGGGATGCGTCTGGCCATCACCGCGCCCTCCAAAGAGATAGACGCAGCCAAGAATATGCTGATACTGCAAAGCAGCATTGCCTTGGTCAGCATATCCGCCCTGGCTGTCATCCTCACCATCCTGATGACCCGGCGCCTGATAAAACCCCTGAAGGAGCTGAACGAAGCAGCCAAGAAAATAGCCGAGGGTGACCTCTCCGTCTCCCTCTCCCACCAGACCAAGGACGAGGTGGGCATGCTGGCCGACAGTTTCCAGCAGACCGTCAACCATCTGCAGAAATACATTAATTACATCAACGGCCTTGCTTACCGGGACGGCCTCACCGGGGTCAAAAACAAAACCGCCTATCAGGAGACCGTGGCCAACCTGGAAGAAAAGACCAGGACCGGGCGGCCTGAGTTTGCGATGATTGTCTTCGACATCAACAACCTGAAAACAATTAACGACACCCAGGGCCATGACTTCGGCGACATACTGATCATCGATTCCTGCAAACTCATCTGCAAGGTATTCAAGCGCAGTCCGGTCTACCGCATCGGCGGCGATGAATTTGTGGTGATTCTGGAAAATGATGACTTTGAAAACTATGAAGAGCTTCTGGACCGCTTCAACACGGCTTTGGATGACTACAACAGACACGCCAGGCCTGACGGCAGGATATCCATTGCCAGAGGCATTGCCATCTATGAGGAAAATGTGGACCTGACGGTCAGCGATGTATTCAAGCGCGCTGACGATGCCATGTACCAGAATAAGATACAGATGAAAAAACGGAGGGAAAAGGCAGACCGCAGCGGATCAGGCAGTAACGCAGACCTTTGTCCGGACGGCAGTACCGACCGTAATCCGAACGGCAGTACCGACCGTAATCCAGACAGGTAGTACCGGCCATAATCCGGATTGTAGTCTAAACAGTGGATTAAACACATAAATAGCCATGGTTATCCCAATTATATTATTGAGAGTCCCAAAACAGCCAGATACAGGCAGACGGTACAAATCCCCATCTGCCTGTATCTTTTCATCTTATCATTTCCAAAATCATGAGAAGCCATAAATCCCCGGCTTCAGACCCGGTCAATGTCCGCATGTCCCGCCATGCCCATGGCAGCTGTGTTCCCCGCCTTCATGGTGATGGTTACACATGGTATCCGGGTCATAATCCAGGCTGCCTTTTAAGAATGCATCCACAGCCTCATCCGCATTACCGGATGCTCCCGGGTACAGATCAATCCCGGCCTGGGCCAGGGCAACCCTGGCGCCCCCGCCGATTCCGCCGCAGATAAGCGCTTCCACACCCAGGTTCTTCAAAAATACGGCCAGGGCTTCATGGCCGCTTCCTCCAGTCCCCACAACCTGTGATGACACCACCCTGCCATCTTCCGTCTCATAAAGCTTAAATGCCTCACAATGTCCAAAGTGCTGGAATATCTGCTCATTCTCGTATGTTACAGCTATCTTCATTACAATCTCCTCCTGATTTGTTATTGCAGCGGCGTCTCTGGCACCGGCGCTTCCCGCAGTCCTTCCCGCAGCAGCTGCCAGCATCCGGGCACAGGCTGTAATTGCCTCCCCGTATGGCTAACTGCCGCCCATTGACCAGACAGTCCGCCAGCTTCTTCCTGGCGGAATTATATACCGCCTGGACCGTGGTCCTGGCCACTCCCATCTGCCCGGCGCACTCCTCCTGGGTGCAGTCAAGCAGATCAATGAGCCGTATTGTCTCATACTCCTCCAGTGTAAGCTCCACCCTTGTATCCGCATCCTGATCCAATGGACCGAATACTCCTACCGTTGGCTGTGAACAGACTCTTCTGGCTTTAAAGGGCCTTGCCATGCGCATTCTCCTTATCCGCTGCTGTTGCCGCATTGTTTCTGACTTATGTCATTAACTATACAATCATTATTGACATATGTCAATATCTTTTTTGGATTTATCGGCCCTGTTCCCGGAAGCAAACAAAACAGAGGCTGCGTCCCCATCAACGCCACCCCTGCCTATAAAAAAATCTCCTCTCTTCCCTCACACACAAGAGGGCACAAACACCTGTCCCCTTGCGCCAACCAGGTGCCCCAGCCCCAGACTGGTAACCATGGCCTGCTCAATCCCTTCCATCTGACAGGAATCCAGGTGTCCTATGTATTCCTTTAAACGGTTCCTGTCAATGGTGCGTATCTGTTCTGCCAACACGGTGGAATCCTGCTTCAGCCCTCCCCGCATCCTCCGGATACACACATGGGTCGGAATGGCTGCCTTAGTGGAACGGCTGGTGATGGCTGCTACGATGACCGTAGGGCTATACTTATTTCCCACATCATTCTGGATGACCAGGACAGGACGTACGCCTCCCTGTTCAGATCCTACCACCGGTGACAGGTCCGCATAATATAAATCCCCTCTCAGGACATTCTGACTGATATTTTTGTTCTCTCTATACATAACATTACCTCACTGATTCATAAATGGTGTTTCCTACTGGAGATTATCACCATTTTTGAGGTAATTAAACATCAGTCCCGCATAAGATAACCTTTTTTATCCAATGCCTCCTCGATAAGATTCAGATTCCGTTCCTCCTGCGCGGCCACTGTGTGGTAATGACAGCCGCCTGTAAGGGCCTTTAACGGCTGGTCACGGGACTGCTCCATCTGTGCCACGAACTCAGACGCATCCAGGCGGTTATTGATGATCAGGTCCACGGTAATATGCCCGTAAAGCCCATGTTCCACCGACACATCCAGCACCCTTCCGCCGTAATCCACAATGGTCTGTAACTCATCCAGGGTATCCTCCGTGTTATGGTTCACGCGCATTACCCGCATGCATTCCCTGCCGTCCATTTCGGGGCTGTGAAGGATGTAACCCTTATAAGTAGACATAATCTCCTTATTATCCGCCCTTAAAAGAGCAATATCCTGCACAATCACCTGCCTGCTGACCCCCAGTTCCCCCGCCAGTTCGGTTCCTGATACTGGCGTTGTCCTGTCATTCAATATTTCCAGGATATTCATCCTTCGCATTTCACCGTCCGTCATCCTTTTACTTCCCGCCGCCATGTCTGTCTGCCTCCGCCATGTCTAGATCCACTGTGGATTCTACTATATCTGCATCCGCCATATCCGATGCTGCTTCCGCCATATCCGATGCTGCTTCCGCCATATCCGACGCTGCTTCCGTCACATCCGCCGGCTCCGTCACATCCGCTGCTGCCTCCGCCATATCCTCCACCGTCAGGAAACTCCCCTCATACCCCAGGCAGCTGCACAGACCCGTCACATGCGGCTGTTCCAGTCTTGCCTCACTGAGGGCGTCCGTTTCATAGTATACCCGGCTCTTCGGCCCGTCCGCCAGCACACGTCCATGGGCCATCACAATCATGCGTTCAAAATAAGCGGCGGCAAAATCCATGTCGTGCAGGATAGCCAGGACCATTTTCCCTTCCAGCGCCAGCTTCTGCACAATGCCGCCCAGCCGTCTGCGTCCTCCTGCGTCCTGCGCAATGGTGGGTTCATCCAGGATCAGCACCTGTGGTTCCATGGCAAGCACGGATGCAATGGCCACCATTTTCCTGTCCGCCAGGTCCAGGTCATAAGGATTCTCATCCTGCACTGACAACAGTCCCACTGTCTCCAATGCCTTGACCGCGCTCTTTCTGGCAGCAGCCCTATCCATCCCCAGGTTCACCGGTCCCACCATTACCTCGTCCAGCACACGGTTCTTAAATATCTGGTCATCCGGATTCTGGAACACATACCCGACCCGGCCGGCCAGTCCTGCCACGGTTTTCTCCCCGATATCCTCTCCCTGAAGCAGGATCCGTCCGCTGTCAGGTTTCAGAAGCCCTTTCAGCAGCTTGACAAGCGTGGTCTTTCCCGCGCCATTCTGTCCGATGACGGCAGTGGGCCGCCGGTCCAGTTCCAGATTGAGCGCCTTGATGACCGGGCGGTCCTTGGTGTAGGAGAATCCCAGATTCTCTATGGAGAACACGGGGACGGATTCCGGTATTCCTTTTACATCGTCCCCTGCACCCTCATCCATTTCCCCTGTCCGGCACAGTTTTTCTGGAAAATGCTCCCGCACTGCCAGGGTCTGCTCCAGCGTCACCGGATAACAATTCCCGTATTTCACAGAAAATACCTTTGCAGCCTGTGTATACACAGGAGGCTCAATCCCCAACGTCCCCAGGTCCTCCCTGGCAAATATCCGCTCCGGGCTGTCATATGCAATCTGTTTACCCTCATGCAGCAGCAACAGGCGGCTGCAGTAGGATGCCAGCTTTTCCATCTTGTGTTCCACCATGATGATGGTAATCCCCGACCCTGCCAGGCGGTCCACCACCCGGAACACCTCCTCGCTGCCCTGGGGATCCAGCTGGGAGGTAGGCTCGTCCAATACAAGTACTTCCGGCTCCATGGCCAGGATACTGGCAATGGCAACCCTCTGTATCTGGCCGCCCGATAAATCAAATGGGTTGCGCTCCCTGTATGGGCTGATTTCCAACAGTTCCAGGCTTCGCTCCACCCGCTCCAGGATTTCCTCCCTTGGCACGCCCAGGTTCTGGAGCCCGAACGCCACCTCGCCAAACACCGTGTCCCTGGCCCCGGAGAGCTGGTTAAAGGGATTCTGGAACACCAGCCCTACCTTCTTGCAGAGTTCGGATACCGGGGTCTTGGACGCTTCCAAGCCGTCAATCATGACCTGCCCTCCGTAAGCGCCGCCGAACATCCCCGGCACCAGACCCATGAATGCCTGGCACAAGGTACTCTTTCCTGCTCTATTCCCACCCAGTATCCCGATGAACTCACCTTTCTCCACCTTGAACCCCAGGCCGTCAAGGGCCAGCTTCTCTGTGTGGGGATACCTGTATTTCAGATTCTTAACCTCAATAAATGACATGGACTGCCCTCCATCCAACGGCACATACAATGAGAAGGGCCATGGCCGCCGCGAAAAGCCTGTCCCTTCTTCCCATCTTCCCGTCCGTCAGGAATGTCTTCTTTTCCTTTGAATCAAATCCCCTGACCTCCAGTGCAATGGCCCTTTCCCTTGTATTGATCAGGGAGCTGCTGACTACGGGAGCAATGAGCGGGATGAATGCCTTGGCCCTCACAAGCAGGTTTCCCTCTGTTTCCATTCCCCTGCTTCTCTGGGCATCCATGATGGTATTCATGGTCCCCGTCATCTGGGGTATGATCTGGAATACGGAACTGATCATATATCCGAATCTGGGCGGAAATCCAATCTGCTCCAGGTCATCCACCAGTTCGGCCGGCTTGGTGGACAGCACGAACACCGCAAATGCCAGCAGCATGTTAAGGATATTAAACCCGATACCTGCCGCATACCGGATGCCTTCCCGGTAGAACTGGAGCGGCCCCAGCGCGAACAGCACATTCTGGTTGGCCCTGTTGAACAGACCGTGGATCAGGAACACCGTGGCAATGATGGTAAAGGAAAATGCAATCAGCGGGAAGACCCTGGATATAATCTTCCCACTGACCAAAAGACACAGGCTGACCCCGATGGACACCGCAAACATCCACAGGGAGCCTGCAATCAAAGGAACGCTGACCGCCGCCAGGATATAAGATAATTTTGCAAATGGATGGAGCCTCGTCAGGTATGTATCCTGCTCCACATAAAGGCTTATATTCTTCATACCGGTACCATTTCCTTCCTCATCGTTTCCTTCCTTATCATATCCTTACCGTCAGTCCAGGCTCTCCACCTTATTATCCACATCATACATGGATGTAAGCTTGCCTGGCAGACCCTTCACAATGGCGTATACCACCAGGATGGTAATCAGCTTATCCGGCACATCCACCACCACTTCATCCAGAAGCGACCCAAGGAAAACCGGCATCCCGGAAGCCTGGGACCATGCAAATACAGCATCCCCCCATACATTGCCCGTGGTACCGCCCCAGAAGATGATGTTAAGGGGTGTGGAAATCACCACTGCGGCCAGTCCGGCCACGCAGGCTGAAAGGATTGCTCCCGGCAGCTTTTTCATCTGTCCCAGCCGGGCCATGATTCCCACCGCCACTCCGATTCCAAGGCTGGTAAGCGCATAAACCAGCGTTATGGTATCCCCTGTGGTAAAGCCGTAAATCAGGTTATTGGCAGCGCCGCACACAGCGCCGATGACCGGCCCGCCAAGGACGGCGCCAATGCAGGTTCCGATGGAATCCAGCCACAGCGGCAGCTTCAGCACGGATGCAAACAGCTTTCCAAGATAGTTGATCCCGATACATGCCGGGATCAGCACAAAACAGGCTGCGTTTAATTTTGTCTTAAATAAATGGTTCATACTCAATCCTCCCTGGTTTTTATACTATCCAGAGGATTTTAACGCAAATATACTGTCTTGTCAACCAAATGTCAGGTGACAAGACAGTATCGTTTCCCGATGCTGCGTGTTAAGTCCGTTCCTTTCCATCCGTCCGCAGGTTTCAGTCCGTTCCTTTCCATCCGTCCGCAGGTTTCAGTCCGGCCCTCCCCGATCTGTCCGCAGGCTTCAGTCCATCCCTTCCCCATTAAGCTGTCCGCTCCTGTCCCTATAACAGGTATGCAGCATCTTCTCAGCCAGTCCGCTTAAGGGTTTTCCATAAAATTCGCTGTACAGCGCCTTAATCTCTTCATTCTCATGGCTCAGGCGTACCTTCATGGCGCCGTCCCTCTTATAGAGGCTGTCAATCCGCTTCTGCCGCAGGGCATCCCCTTCAAACTTCTTATCCTTGGGCTGTCCGCCTCCGCCGATGCATCCGCCCGGACATGTCATGACTTCCACGAAATGGTACTGCTTTTCCCCTTCCTTCATCTGATCCAGGAACCGGCGCAGGCTGGCGGTTCCGTACACCACCGCAACATTTACCGTCATGCCGCCCACCTGTAGGCTGGCTTCCTTTACTGCCTCCATTCCCCTTACAGGTTCTAACTGGTAGAGCACGGCAGGCGCCTTGTCCCCTGTTATATACTCATAGGCCGTGCGCAGGGCCGCCTCCATCACTCCGCCTGTATTGCCGAAGATGACCCCGGCTCCGGAGCCCTGGCCCATAAGCCTGTCATAATCAGAATCCTCCAGGGCTGAAAAATCAATATTCTTCATCCTGGCCCACTGGGCCAGCTCCCTGGTGGTGATTACATAATCCATGTCCCGCATATCCTCAATACCAAGGTACTGCCCTGCCGCATTCATCTCCTGCCTGCGGATTTCATACTTCTTGGCCGTACACGGGGTAACTGCCACATTGACAATCCTCTTGGGGTCAATGCCCATTTTCTGTGCAAAATAAGTCTTAATGGTCGGCCCCTGCATGCCAATCGGGCTCTTGGCAGAGGAGATGTGGGGGAGCATTTCAGGATAATAGATTTCCGCAAACTTCACCCAAGCAGGACAGCAGCTGGTAAACTGGGGCAGCGGCCTGTCTCCCGTGGTAATCCGTTCAATCAGCTCACTGGCCTCCTCCATGATGGTCAGGTCAGCCGCAAAGTTGGTATCCAGCACATAATCCACACCCAGGGCGCGCAGCAGAGCCACCATCTTCCCCTGGACAAAGCTGCCGTCCTCCATGCCGAATTCCTCTCCCAGCGCAGCGCGCACCGAAGGTGAGGTAGACACCACCACCACTTTTTCCGGGTCCATGATATCAGCGGCCACCATGCCGTATTCAGGCTGTTCCCGGATGCTCTCCACCGGACAGACATTGGCGCACTGGCCGCAGTTGATACAGACAGCCCTGTCCCCGGTCCTTAACAGGTCATAGGTCCCAAGGACGCCGATGTAATCACGGCACATGTCACGGCATTGGCCGCACTTGATGCATCTGGATTCCTCCCTGAAGATGGAAACATTTTCCTTGTCAATGGGTACCCTTACTTCCGGTGATAAATGTTTACTCATAGCTTTTACCTCACACTTTCTCTGTTGTATTGTTTGTGGTAATTCCGTGCAATCCTAATATTAATAATAATTACTATTATTGTATTTGTCAACCACTTTTGGCTTTTTTCTCATCTGCACAAAAAACAGGAGGGTCCGGATCAGGCAACAGGAAAACCATCGCCAGATCAGAACACTCCTGCTCTATCTCAAATATCAATCCATCCGCTATTAATCCGTCCGCTATTAATCCATCCGCCGCCTGGTTGTGCCTGTGCACCGTCCATACCGATTGGCCGGCCATATCTTCCCCTGTCATGGATCCTATTGCAGTTCCCTGCATATCTCCCTGTAAACATCCCCATATATACTGCCTTTGTTCCATATAAAAGCAAAATCATGCTCCATCTGGAAATCCCGCAGCTGCAGTTCACGGATCCTGCCGTCCTCAATTCCCTCTTCCACCGCGGTCCTGTAAAGGAAGGTGACGCCAGCGTCCTTCTCCAGCAGCTGGAGGATTACATGCATACTCCCAACCTCGGTCATATGGGCAAAATCCGTCAGCCGGATATTCTTTATCTCCAGGTTCTTCTCCAGTATATCCCTTGTCCCCGACCCCGGCTCCCGGATCAGGAGATGCTCCCCTAACAGGTCCTTAAGCTGCCCAGGCTCACGCTTAAACCGGTGGCAGGAAGCGCACACCGGGATAAATGGCTCGGTCCGGTACACCAGGGAATCGTAGATACGCTCATCATAGTACCCCTCCACCATGGCAAACTGGATATCCCCGTTTGAAAGCTTATGAAGAAGCTCATCCGTGTTGCCGATGGATACCCGGATATCCGCATCCGGATGCCGGTGTATATAGGAAGCCAGGGGCGTGGATATGACTGACTCCCCAATGGTCCTTGTGGTCCCAAACCTCAAGGTAGGGGCCTGCTCCGGAACGCAGGCCAGCAGCTCCTTCAGGTGGGCCTCGTCATTCTTGAGCGTGGTGGCTGCCTGGAGCAGCCTTTCACCTGCCGGGGAAAGATGTACCTTCTTCCCCTCACTGATAAACAGCCTGACCCCATAAAGCGTTTCCAGATACCGTATATGCTGCGATACGGCTGGCTGTGTAATGTGCAGCTCCTCAGCGGCCTTAGTGTAATTCATATGCCTGCATACGGCAAGAAATGTGTAAACCCTGAAATCCAGCATGATCCAAATCCCCTTTATCCACCTATATTTCCAACGTATTTTATGCTTATTCCTTATCATAACATAACTTTATCAAAATATAAATATATATAATTTTACTTTATGCTTTCCATAAGTTACCATGTATTCCAGGTTACACCAATACATACCGATATTTTGAGGAGGAAAAAGGAATGATAGGATTGAAACAAAAATGGAAGGGACTGCTTCTGTGTCTGGTCATCGCACTGCCGTCCTGGTTTTTAGGGAAACTATTCCCCATTGTAGGAGGCGCCGTGATTGCCATCCTGGCGGGCATGGTCCTCACAGGCTTCATCCGGCACAAGGAAGCGCTGGAACCGGGAATTAAATTTACATCAAAGAAAATACTTCAATGGGCCGTCATACTTCTTGGCTTTGGGATGAATCTGAGTGTTGTCCTGGAAACGGGCAAACAGTCCCTGCCAATCATAATCTCCACCATCACAACCTCCCTGATCATTGCATATGCATTACATAAAGCCATGAATATACCATCTAAGATATCCACCCTGGTGGGCGTTGGTTCCTCCATCTGCGGTGGTTCCGCCATTGCGGCCACTGCCCCGGTCATTGACGCTGACGATGAAGAGGTTGCGCAGGCAATCTCCGTCATCTTCTTCTTTAACGTGCTGGCAGCAATCCTGTTCCCGGCCTTTGGGAAAATGCTTGGATTTGACACAATGTCCGGCAACGCTTTCGGCGTATTCGCGGGCACTGCCATCAATGACACCTCCTCCGTGACAGCCGCCGCATCCACCTGGGACGGCATGTGGAACCTTGGCTCCGCCACCCTGGACAAAGCAGTGACCGTAAAGCTTACCAGGACCCTGGCAATCATCCCAATCACCCTGTTCCTGGCATTCATAAGGACCAGGAACGAAGAAAAAAATGACAGGGCACAGGGACAGTCCGTAAGCTTCAAGGATATATTCCCATTCTTCATCCTTTACTTCATGGCTGCCTCCATCCTCACCACCATAGCCCTTAATGCGGGTGTGCCCATGGCCTTTTTCCAGCCCATCAAGGAACTGAGCAAATTCTTCATTGTTCTGGCCATGGCTGCCATCGGACTTAACACCAACCTGGTAAAACTCATAAAGACCGGCGGGAAGCCAATCTTCATGGGTGCGTGCTGCTGGGCGGGCATCACGGCTGTAAGCCTGGGGCTTCAGAGTATTCTCGGCATCTGGTAAACCCAGCCCCCTTCCAGTGTTCAGTTTCCTGCGATTAAAATAAGGCCGCCACCGTCAGCAACGGTGCGGCCTTACTTCATATTCCAATCGGTAACCCTGCCTGAATGTATCCCGGATCAGGCGTTCTTCCCTTCCAAAGCATGGACCATATTCACCACAAACTCATGGCTTGGCACTGGTACGCCCACCTTTGCCGCGGCGCGCACAACCGAACCGCTGATGGTGTCCACCTCGCTCTTCCTTCCATCCCTTAAGTCGGCACGGATGGAGGTGCAGCCATTGGGAGACATCTCGGAGGTCTTCCTTACCTTGGCGGCAATGGCTTCCTCGTCAGCCTCAAGGCCCATGGCCTTGGCCACTGCCACCGCCTCCTTAATGAGCCTGCGTGTCATGGCCCAGGCGTATTCATTGGATGCGATGTAGCCCATATCCACCTGAAGGATGCCTGTCACCGCGCTTAAGGATACATTGGTAAACAGCTTATCCCAGATCAGCTGCTGGATATTGGCATGGATTTTCACATTGAACCCGCAGCAGTCAAATGCTTCCTTCAGTCTTGGCAGGAAACCGTCCTTATCCTCAACCAGCATGCCCACATTGGTGTTTCCCTCACCGCCGCGTCTGATATGGCCCAGTCCAAGAACCGCGCCATTATCCTCAGTGGTCCCGATAACAATATGGTCCTGGTCAACAAACTCTCCCAGGATGTCTTCATGTCCGGAACCGTTCTGCAGTGTCATCACATAGGTATCCGGCCCGATCAGGCTCTTATTGCCTGACAGGGCTGCCCGTGAGAACAGGGACTTCACGAACAGGATGACCAGATCCACTGGTTCAAGCCCCTCCGTGGATGTCATGGCCTGTGGGCGGTATATCACATCCTGGCCGTTCTCCTGTATCTTAAGACCTTCTTTCCGGATATGCTCCACAACCGGAGCAGCCGTATCTACAAGATATACTTCATTGTTCTGTGACAGATGTCCGCCATAGATGGAACCCATGGCTCCGGCGCCGATTACAGCTATTCTCATATTTCCCACCTTCTATCATGCATATTATGCAGTAAATCCTGGCAGACCCTCGATTGCATATGCGCGGACCGGCATGGAGTCAGCGCCAATGAGCGGTAATGGGGTATAGGACATGAAGAAGGTATCGGTAGAAAGCTCCTCCAGGTTCTTTAATACTTCCAGGAATACAATGTCCACTTCCATCAGGATATCATGGAAAGGCTTAACGTCCTCGTTGCAGTTCTCAATGGAAACACCGTCGCCAAAGCCCACACATTTCACTTTGTGGTTGCGGAACCACCATGCGCTCTCGGCATTGATGAACAGACGCTTGTCATCCGGGCTGTTGGTAGCGGGTGTGAATGGAGGGAACTTCCAGTTGCTGTCCAGGATCACAATATCCCCTTCCTTGATGCGGTCCCCGCATGCACGGTCCAGGTCAGCTGCGCTGATGTGTGCATTGGGCTCCAGGAAATCGATGTTCACATAGATTGCACGTCCCATAAATGTAGTCAGAGGAAGATCCCCAACCGACTTCCCATCCTCAAAGTGATGGTAAGGACACTCGCAGTGTGTTCCCAGATGGGTGGTCAGATCCAGCGCCGTGTGGAAATCCGGGATCGGGCCGCCTGTGTTGTAGCGGATCAGATGACATCTTCTGGACTCTGTTGCCGGATCCAGCACCTTTGTTAAATCAACCAGTCTTAAACCATTGCCTAATTCGTATACGCTCATTGCTTAATACCTCCTGTTAATATGATTCATTATCGTTGAGTTCATTATACCAGTATACCGGTATACCGGTCAAGCACTTTTTCATTGACTTTATAGAATATCTGGGGTATGATTAATCCAATATCCCATAGGATTAAGAGTAAGGAGTTTTTTATGATGGTTGCCAAAAATTCACTGCAGTCCCAAGCATATAATACACTGAAGGAGCAGATCCTCTCCAATATCCTGACACCGGGAGAGCTCTATTCCGAGACAAGGATAGCAAAGGAGCTTGGCATCTCACGCACCCCCATGAGGGAAGCGCTCCAGTGCCTGTCCCAGGATGGCTATATCACTATCATTCCCAGCCGCGGCTTCATGATACGCCAGCTGAGCAGGGAATCCATGAGGGAATCCATACAGATACGCTGTGCCATAGAGGGTTTCTGCGTCCATCTGATTGCATCCCAGCCATCGGAGAAACGCTGCCAGAAACTATTAAAGGAAATGGAGCGCTCCCTGGCCCGCCAGAAAAAGGCCCTGGACTCCCCCAATGCACGGCGTTCCTTCATCGAGGAGGACCACCGGTTCCATCTTCTCCTGGTCCACTACGCGGACAATGACGAATTCAACCACCTGTTCCAGAGGCTGATGTACATGATCCATCTGACCACTGCGGGCGCCCTGGCCATTGACGGCCGCGCCCAGGCCACCTATGATGAACACGAGGAGCTTTACAGATGCCTGAAGGACGAGGACGGCGACAAGGCCTACCGGATCCTCATCGCACACCTGCTGATGCCTCTTAACATGGACCTGCTTTAACGGAATCCCTGATGGAAAAAATGCATCTTACACCAGTGCTGCCTGGTGCAGGATGCATTTTTAAAGTTGCCAAAGGACACTTAATCCATTTTTACAACTACCTTCATATAATTGCCGGGATTTTTCTCAATATCCCTGATTGTCTCAGGCGCTTCCCCAAGTCCGATGGTCTTTGTGAGGATTTTAGCCACATCCACCTTTTTCGTGTAAATCAGCTGGATTGCCTCCTCAAATTCGCCTGCGCTGGTACGCGCGCCCCGGATGTCGATTTCCTTGCGGGTAATCAGGTCCGTTGGTATCGATGTCTCCTTTGGAGGCCATCCGGTAAGGGTAACCCTTCCGGCATGGCTTACAAGGTCAAGGCTTAAACGGACAGCCGCATTGGCGCCGCTGCACTCCATTACCTGCTGCGCCATCATCCCTCCGGTAATCTCGCGGACGCGTGTTTCCGGATCCTCATTGCTGGAATTGATGACATATTCAATCCCCAGCTCCTTTGCAAAATCCAGACGCTCCTGTACCAGATCCAGCAGGATGGCATGGGCGCCGTAAGCCTGGGCAATCATTCCGGCCAACAGCCCGATTGGGCCTGCACCGATGATGGCGCAGTACTCCCCTGCCTTCAATCCGCCCCTGTGGACACCATGGAGGGAAATGGTCAGCGGCTCAGCCATGGCTGCATCCGTCCAATCCATATCCTCCGGCATCTTTACCAGCATGTCTGCGGGATGGCAGAAATACTCCGCCATGCCGCCGTCAATATGTACGCCCAGAACCTTTAAGTCCGTACAGCAGTTGGTGCGCCCGATGCTGCATGGATAACATTTCCCACAGTAAAGATAAGGATCCACAATCACCTTATCCCCCGGCTTTAAGCCCTTTGGGTTATCAGCCGGAATCTCTTCAATGATGCCGGCCAGCTCATGGCCGATAATCCTTGGATAGGATACCAGCTTGTTGGTGCCTCTGAAGGCGCCGATATCACTGCCGCATATGCCTGCTGTCTTAATCCGTATCAGGGCCTGCCCGGGTCCTGGCACCGGCTTTTCAAGTTCAACGCAGTCCACCTGTCTTGGTTCTGCCAGTTTAATTGCTTTCATTGTCGTCTCCTCCTTACCGCATGCAATGGACCCCGCCGGGATCCATGCCCGCCCCCTATTACAGAGCTACCTTCACAACTACCTTCTTAACCTCACATGGTCCGCCTGCCTGGCATCTTGGCTTGTGGGCATCCTCAGGCGCAACCACGATCAGGTCGCCCTCCTCCAGGAATACGCTTCCTGAAAACTCCGGCTCCTCATAAAAGATTAAATCGCTGGCCTCGTTGCGCTCCTTCTCAACCAGTCCGTCACGCTTGCACACGCCAAACTGCTCTTTGCCTGAAACCATGTACTGGATGTCAAAATATTTCTCATGTGTTTCAAAGGAACCCTGGCTTGCAGGAAATGTGGTGTACTCCTGGACATTGGCAACCACCGTGTCCCCCATGATGGGATAGCTTCCCGCAGCAAGGGACTTGATGTCGGTCTCAGCCAGCCACTTGTAGGCGCAGGTGAATTTCTCTTCCAGGTAATTATACTTCTCTGCAATACTTACATTTGAAAAAAACATGGTCATTACCTCCCTGTGTAAAAACCCCAGCACTGTCCGCGCTGTGTCATATTGTCATATATACTATTTGCTTGCAATGTCCTTTGTCTCCAGGTTGCCTGCCGCAATGGCCTGCACCTGTTCCCATACCAGCTCATCCACATTCACGCCTTCAGCCATACTCCTGGCGCGTGTTGAAACCGTGCGCTCGCCCGGACAGGTCACATGGCTTCCCTCGCGCTCCGGGTGGCTTGCGTCAGCGGCTGCCACACGTCTGTTAAGCATGGACTGGATTTCATCCTTAGAACCGAACAGATAGGGGTCAAAGGCAATGAAAACCTGGCAGCAGCCAGTGCAGCTTCCCTGATTCGCCTCATCCATATCGGTTCCGCAGTTGCCGTTTGCCAGCAGGGCAGCAGCCAGGTCAAGGGCAATCGCCATGCCGCTTCCCTTCCAGTATCCGGTGGGGAGGATCCGCTTGCTCTCCTCAATCGCGCCAGGGTCGCTGGTCAGGTTGCCGTCCTTGTCAAATCCGCCTGGGAATGGAAGCTCCTTGCCAGCCAGACGATAGACGCCCAGCTTGCCGTATGCATACTGGCTCATGGCCATGTCAAGGACAATGGGTCCGTCCTCCCTTGGGATGGCAATGCAGAATGGGTTGTTGCCCACGCCCGGCTCATCGCTTCCCCAAAGAGGCATGCAGCTCTCGGTGTTAATCCAGCTGATTCCCATGAATCCTGCTTCTGCCATACGCCACGCATAGGTGCCGCCCCTCATCCAGTGGGTTGTATTCTTAAGCGTCACACAGCCGATGCCGTGTTCCTTGGCCAGCTCCATGGCACGGTCCGCACAGAACAGTGCATTGGTGATTCCGATTCCCAGATGGCCGTCATAATTCTCCACCGCTCCCCTGGCTCCCGCCAGCTCCGGCTTACCCTCCAGATTAATCCAGCCTTTCTGCACATATTCCACAAAACGCGGGATACGGTTAAGTCCGTGGCTCTCAACGCCGTCCGCGCTTGACTGGGTGTGGATGGTTGCGCAGACCTCCGCCTGCTCCTCGCTTAACCCCACATTTAAAAATGCCTTCTTAACAGTTTCCTTGATAGTATCATAGGGGATACGTAAACTCATAGTCCTTCTCCTTTTTTCCGCACATTCCATGCGCTTTTATACACATTTTACAATCAATTCATATCAATCCGCGTCTGACGGCCGTCCCATGGCTTTTGCCGGATCAGGATCATCCTCCGGCAGACCGGAATCATCCTTCACCGGACCGGAACCGCCTTCCGCCGGACCGGAACCGCCTTCCGCCGGACCGGAACCGTCCTCCGCCGGACCGGAACCGTCCTTCACCGGACCGGAACCATCCTCCGCCATACCGGAATCGCCTTCCGCCCGGTCCGCCTCCAGTTCCTCCACGGACGGACACGGCTTAAGTCCTGCAAACTCCATCATTTCCTCGTAAAGCCCGCTGGCCTCTTCCGGGGAGTAACCATAGACCAGGAACACGTCCATGACATAGGGGGCATAGGGGATGCCCGTTATCTCCCTTGCAAATGCCATGGCAGCAATCTCGCTCAGGGCAATGATGGTGGAATCGTTGTGCAGGGGCCCAAGGGACCAGAGCCTGATTTTCTCTGTCCTGGTATAAATCTCATGTTTGTATTTTTCTTCCACATAATGGAAGAGTTCATGGGCCAGCAAAAGCCTGCTTATATTCAGGCTGTCCGTGAGCACATCCCTGATTTCCGGTTTTTCCAGGAATTTCTTTGCCTTTTTCACCGCATCCATATAGATGCAGATGGTGTCCGGCACCCGGTATTCGGCAAAAAGCACCCGGTCCGTCTTTTCAGGATAGGTGGGATAGGATACCTTCATGCCCATGGCCTTGGCAATGACCTCCGGATCGGAACTTTTATATTCCTCCATTACCTTTACCGCATATTCCCTGCCGCAGGCCAGGGCGTGTTCCATCCAGTCCCTGCGCTGCCCATCGTTAAATTTGCCGTTCAGGGGTTCCCGTGAGAACACGTACCGGAACCATTCCACCGCGTCAATGGAAGCCAGGTCCCGAAGCATCCGGTCCAGTGGACGCAGTGGAAAATGGGGACGCTCATAGCGCCTCGTCCCCTGTTTTCCAAACAGCCCGTCTGTTATGGGCTTTAAAGCTTTCTGAAACTCTTCCTTATTCATAGTAGATTAAATCTCCGTCACTGATGCCACGATAATGATATCCTCATCCGGTTCCCTGTCTCCCAGATCCAGGTCCATCAAAAGGAAAATCTGCTCTAAGTCAACCGCGCTGTAGTCGCCTACACGCGGGCCTACACATACGAAGAAGTCCGGTCTGAGAACGGTATCCGTCTTGAACACAGCGCCGTCCTTCCACATCTGGTCAACCACTTCCTTGTACTCGCTAACCTTACACTTGGTAACCTGTCCGTTGGAACACTGAACCTTGATGAAGCCCTTTTTATCAACAATACGCAGGGGTGTCTTGTCGCCGCGCACGCCCTCGTATACATAGAACTTGTCGGTCTTCTCGGAAAGCTTGATTTCACTGACCTTTGGTCCGAAGTCCTGGGTTGCCAGCTCGCATGCTTCTGCCTCGTCGCATTCCTTTAACAGGTCCGTGGTCTTAACCTCGGTGGATCCGGTTGCGATTGCGGTTACCTTACCGGTCTGGTTGTCAATCTCAATATGGACCTCAACCGTGTCAGGTGACGCGCCGGAACTTACAGCCATGTCGGCCGCTTCTTTCTTAAGTTCCCTGATATCGTCCTGGGACGGGTTGGGGATGACACGCTCCACCACGTCACGTACCATGGAAAGGGCCACGCCGATGGATGAGATGACTTCCGCATTCTCAGGAATGCTGTACTGGAGTCCCATCTTTCCTGCACAGTACGGAACAAGGGAAGCAGCGCCGCCGCCGCAGCCTACCAGCTTCATGCTGTCATGGTCAAGCTGATACTTCTCTGCCAGGGCAGTGATGGTTGCGTTAACCTTCTCAAAGTCCTTATCCAGGATCTGGGTTGCCAGTTCCTCCACCGTGATGCCTAACTTATCAGCCACCGGCTGCATGGCCTTGCGGGCCGCGCCCGCATTGCCGTGCGCAAAGTACTGCTCTTCAATCAGTCCCAGTACATTGGCAGCACATGTGTTGGTAAAGCAGATGCGCTTCCCGTTCTTTAAACGGATGGTGACATAGTCCGCCGGGTCACCCTGCTTCGGGCTTACCATCTCAATCTGCGGGTCTTCAATCTCCTCCTCAGGAGTAAAGCAAGCATACTCACATCCGGCAATATGGGCGGAACGCGGTCCTACATCCACAACCGCCTTGTCGTTAATACGCACCATGGAGCCGCCTGCGCAGCCCAGGATACGCACATCCAGGGAACTGATATATGTGTCATGTCCGCCAATCTGGGCATAGTCAACGCCCGGACGGCCATTCTTGATGACGCCGATGTTGGTGGTGGTCCCGCCCACCTCAAAGTAGATGGCATTGGAAGCACGCAGGTACATAAGGGAACCCATGACGGAAGCAGCCGGTCCTGAAAGTGCTGTCAGGATAGGACGCTTACGCATCTCGCTGATTTCCATGACGCCGCCGTCGCCTCTCATGATCATCAGGGGAACGGTAACGCCTGCCGCGCGTACGGATGACTCGGTTGCATTGGCAGTCATCATCATTTTTGGCAGGATGGATGCATTAATTGCAGCGGTACGCGTACGGCGGGTAAGGCCGTACAGCTTTGTAATATCAGAAGCCATGGTAACTGGCACATTTTTCTTCTCCGCACAGTTATGGATCATCATTTCCTCATCCATACTGTCTACACCAAAGGCCATGGAGGCAACGATTACCTGTGAACCCTGGTTCAGTAATTCATCAATATTCTGGTTAATCACATCTTCTGTCAGCATTTTCTTCTTAATGAAGGTGTTGTATACCTTAATCATCCTGCCGACCTTTTCATCCAGCACGATATCCTTAAGGGCAAGCTGGCGCTTTGCAAGGAATCCCTCCAGGCCGCCGCCTGCAACACCGACCACACCAACGCTGGCCACGTCGCCTTCAATAAAAGCGTTGGTAGCCTGAGTGGTAGAGTGGGCAACGAACACAACATCCTCAGGGGCAATGTTATTCTCGCGCATACAATTCTGAAAACTCTTCACAACACCGGCAGCAACGCCACTCTTGTCATCATGTGTAGTCTTAACCTGATTTTTTCCTATAATTTCATGGGTTTCATTATCCATTGCCACGCACTTGGTGTAAGTTCCGCCAACGTCAATACCCATACGAACAGCTCTGCTAATACGCTCTGCCATAATTTTCATTCCTTTCACTCTACAATACGTACCCGCGATTCTTTTATCGGGGACTTCCATTCATAATCTAACGAAACATTTGTCAGGGGATAACGGGTGCGCATGACACGCACCCGCTTCTATAGAATAAATCTTTATTTTTTAAGAGAGATTCACTGCTGGAAATTAGATGAACCAAGCAGCTCCAAGTCCGCCTAACAGGATGAATGCAGCAACATACTGGATTACACCTGTCAGATAAGCATTCGGAATTGACAGTTTCAGGAAGTCTCTGGATTCTACCTTGGTATAAGCAAGACCCCATGCCACCCAAGACTGGGTGATACAGCTTCCAATATTAACGGTTATGGTCGGGATGGCAAATACAGCATATAAGAACGGTACTGAGAAGGATGCAACATTAGAAAGCACACCCAGCGTAGCAGCACCACATCCAACCAGTGTCATAGGTCCGCGGAACAGGCCCATGAACAGCAGTACGGCAAAAATCACACACACAGCCAGTTCACTCTTAGGCATTACATTTCCTAAAATCGCCTTGAAGTAAGGAGATGCATAGGTTGCAACCTGGTTGAACATCGGCAGGGTAAGAAGGAAGCCTACCAGCGGAGCAGTATCAACCACACCGTCATAGTACAGCTTGTTCACTAACTGACAGTTCTCTTTAAAGGTTCCTTTCATCCTGCCGCAAAGGAACAGGGCCAGGAAACCTGCAATGATGAAGCCGCCGATAACGGAGAAATCCAGCCAAATTTTCAGCACAACCGGAACGATTGGGAGGATTAATGTATACATTGGCGCATTCTTCTGGTCAGCAGAGGAATTGCGGCTCTGGGCTGCCCAGGAATGTACTGTCTTTGACTTCTTAAGATAAATTGCAGCCAGTAAGGTGGTTGCCACCAGCATGATGATCAGGGCTGCATAACCCCAGTGAGCTGCATACCATCCCAGTGTGAAGTCCGGCATCTCATCTGGAGTGATGTAGAATGCGCGGTACTGCGCAAAGTTAACAGGGTTCAGGTAGATGCCTGCTGCAACAGAGCCCATGAAGGAGAACATTGCAATTGCCTTCGGTACGCCAAGGGACATTAAGATTGGAAGTACGATAACGCCGATAGCGATAACAGGGCCTGCACCGGTCATGGCTGTGAAGATCAGCGCCGTAACGATGTTTAACAGTGCGATGGTAACCATTGGCTTGTCTCCGCCAAGCTCAACTGTCTTACGGATCAGGGTAGATGCAATGCCTGTGTCCATCAGGACGCGGCCGAACCATGCGCCCCAGCACACATTAACCAGGGTGGTGCCCCAGCCTTCAGGAGCGCTCTGGAAAATCTTGTTCAGAATGGAAACCAGCTTTGTATCCGTGCCCGCGCCGAACTGAAGTACGGGGTTGGATTCGATGAATGCCGGGCTGGCAAACAGGGTCCCAAACAAAGGCAGAACGGTCCAGATTACGGTGATAATCAGGAATCCGATCATCAGGTTGTGGCCTTTAATACAGTAATATGCCAGGCCGAAGAAAGAAAGTAACAAAATTATACCAATTATGTATTCCATGGTATTCCTCCTCATATCTTTTTTTATAATCCTACACTGTGGAACTGTTTCGGAAACCTGCGGTATCAGGCTTCCCTCTCTCTCAAAACATCAGAATATCCTAAATCCATCCCCCTTCATCATGTAATTAAATATATTTCCATCCAGATCATGGAACCGGATCCCGCCCGGGCCTATCTGGAAAAGAACTGTGGGTAAATCCCCTGGAGCGTATCCGTATTCCAGAGAACCGCGTTAAAATGGTTGGAGCATATAAGCGACGCCGCCTCCGCGTCCCCGCGTATGATGTTGTCTAACAGCAGACGCGTCTCCACCTGGGTGTGTTCCCAGCGTGTAAGGCTTGACATATACACCTTGAAGTTGAAGGTACTGTACTGAAGGTAATTGACCCGCATCATGTCGCAGTCCAGTGTCCTGAAGTAATCCCAGATATGTTCCTTGCCGCAGAAGGTGGATAAGAGATACCGCATGTGCAGGTCCGCTGCCAGCAGCTCCAGCACATCACTGTCCCCTTTTACTTCTTTCTGCTTCTCCAGGCTTTCTTCCAGTAGGGCTTTCTGCTCCGGTGTCAGCCCCTGCCTGCAGACCTCCTCAATCACTGCCTGCTCCAGCACGATATGCGTATGTACGGACTGTTTAATCCTCTCAGGGTCAATCATGGTGACCACGGTCCCCCGCTGGGGATAGACCACGATATAGCCCTCTTCCGTCAGACGGGCCAGGGCGTCCCTTACCAGTGCACGGCTTACGCTCATCTGGGACGAAAGGGAATTCTCGCTGAGCATCTCCCCAGGCTCAATGGACAGGCTCAGTATCTGATTGCGCAAAAAGGAATAAATGTCATTCCTGGAATCAATTTTCGCCACCTTGTCAACGACCTCAGGCATCTCCCCATCCCCTCTCCGTCTGCCCTGACATCCCCATGCGGGGGGTCTGCCAGGATTGCATACAAGTTGATTTTTCTTTTGCATACCAGTTCGAGTCAAAAATGCATATCAGTTGCTCTTTTTCCGTCTCTCCATTGATTGTATCAATTTCAAGACATATACAAGATATCACATTTATCCCATGAACGCAACTGTTTTTTTATCATTTTCCACATGTTTATTGTTAAAATTTTGTTTACCAGTTGCTTTTTTCACAAATAATGATAAGATAATAGTAGAAATTACAAAGCAATAAATTGCATACAAGTTTATGATTGGAAATTTTTTACATTTCAATCTCCGGCTCTAATAAGGAAGAAAGAGCAAATGCATACTTATCAGACCGGATCTTCTATGCTATAATTTGATTTGCTGTACCAATCGAACGAACCGGATATCTGACAGAAACCAAGAAAGGTGATTGCCATGTCACTACTACCCTTTGATACCAATAACCGAATGATTGCAAGGCGCCCCACTGAAGACGCGCGCCAGTACGCGTACCGCGTAATAAAGAACTGTATATTAGAACTGTTCCTTCCCCCGGGACAGAAGATGAACGAGGCGGACCTGGCTTCTTCTTTAAATGTAAGCCGCACCCCGGTGCATGACACGTTTACCAGGCTCTCCCGGGAAAAGCTGGTGGATGTCATCCCCCAGAGGGGGGCTTTTGTGTCCAGGATTGACTCAGAACGGATTGAACACGCCATCTGGCTCCACACCCGGCTGGGAACTTCCATGCTCCACACCATCTTCATCAAGAACGTGAAAAAAAGCGACCTGGAGGTGCTGTACTACCACCTGCGCCAGCTGGATGACTACCTGTACCAGGGCAACTTAAACCAGGCGCCCAAGCTTCTGACGGATTATTACCACCAGCTCTACATACTGGCCGGGGACATGGACCTTGTATGGGAGTCCCTGCAGAAGGTGGACATGGACCTGCAAAGGCTTTTATACCTGGCCACCAGCAGCTCCGCCATGGTGGAAGGCTTCCTCTGCGAGCTGACCAACTTAACCGACGCCCTGGCTGACCGCAATAATGACCAGGCCTGCCTGATTTACAGCCATCACATGTCCAGGATGCTTTTACTGGTGCCGCCGTTAAAGCAGCACAACCCGGAGTATTTCATCTGTGACAGCACGGATGCCGCATCCTGATACTGGTACAGACTTGGATTGAGACGAATAAGGAGGATATATCTATGGAGAATTACCAGAACCTGTTTTCCCTGAACGGCAAGACAGCCCTGATTACAGGCGGGACCGGAGGACTGGGCAGCGCCATTGCCCTGGGCTTCTTACAGAACGGCGCCGATGTGGCTGTGTGCGGAGGCCATCCGGAAAAGGCAGCCGGGCTGGCTGACTATGCGGCCCAAGCCGGAAGGAGATTCCTTTCCCTGCGCTGCGATATCCAGAAACAGGATGACATTGACCGGATGCTGGATGAAATCGAGGAGCAGCTCGGCACCCTGGACATCCTTGTAAACAGTGCGGGCATGAACCGCCTGATGCCTGCCGAGGATTATGACGAGGAAGCATTTGACCAGGTCATGGGCCTGAATGTCAAGGGCCTTCACCTGGTAACCAAGGCCGTGGGCAGACGCTTCATGATTCCCAGGAACTACGGCAGGATTTTGAACCTTTCTTCTGTAAAAAGCTTTATCGGTACAACGGAAAACTATATTGCATACTGCGCCAGCAAGGGCGCGGTGAACATGTACACCAAGCAGCTGGCCTGCGAATGGGGCAAGTACCGCATTACCTGCAATGCCATCGCCCCAACCTTTGTCCGCACCCCCATTAATTCCTTCCAGTTAGATGACCCTGTATTCTATAAGAAGCTGACAGACCGTATCCCCCTGGGCCGCATCGGGCAGGAAAAGGACATTGCAGCCGCAGCCATCTACCTGTGCAGCGACGCGGCTGCTTTTGTGAACGGACAGGTACTGGCCGTGGACGGAGGTCTTACATCCATGCAATAATCACGGACATGTCTGGGCGCCGGACATCCGCGCCCGCGCCCCGGCAGACCTCTGCCAGGGTAACATGAATCATATAAAAAGTCAGGAGGCACCATTATGATATTCGGAAATGTAAACAATGAATTCTTTGAACAGCAGACAGCAATCCTTCCCGCTCCCCTTAAAAGCGCCCTTTGCTTTTTAAAGGAAACGGACCTGGCAGCCCATGAGCCGGGCAGGTTTGATATTGAACTGGGAGGCGTTCCCATGGTCCTCCAGGTCCTGGACCTGACCACGGCCCCCCGCCAGACCCTGCGCCCTGAAATCCACCGCAAAAACATCGATGTCCAGTTCCTGGCCGCCGGGGGACCGGAAAGGGCCGGATACTATAATGATGACAAAACCAGCGTGGTGGACGAGGACCTTCTTGACACCCCAAGGGATATCCTGTTCTATAAAGATAACCAGGACGCGCCCGAGGGCACCATTGAGATGGTTCCCGGCACCTACGCGGTCTACTTCCCATGGGATGTGCACATTCCTGCCATCCAGACCGGGGATGTGCCTGCGGCCATCCGCAAGATCGTAATTAAAGTGCCCATGGATGCCTGTCTTTGCGCAGAGAGAGGCTGAGGACCTGATTATGGAGATTAAACGCCATCTGGAAACCCTGGCCCAGAAAGACCCGGACCTGCGCCGCCAGGCGCTGGCAGATGTCCTGGACGCAGAAGGCCTGTCCTGCTTCCTTCAGGAGGACGAACCCAGCTTCAAGAACCCCCGCGGCACTGTGAATTATATTCTGGATCCGTGGCAGGAGGCGCCCAGCCTCCTGTTCTGCGCCCACTATGACGCTGTCCCCGGAAGCTTTGGCGCCAATGATAACGCCGCCGCACTCTGCATCCTCATTGACCTTGCAAAGGACCTAAAGGAAAATGGAGTCCCTGCACGCTTCGCTTTTTTTGACGGCGAGGAAACCGGCAACTCCGGAAGCAGGCTTTATGTGTCCTGTCTGGACAGGCAGGCCCCTGATAAGCAGGGCCTTCTAAAGCAGGAACCGGACAGGCAGGTCATCCGCAGGCAGGACCTTACCGGGGTCGTGAACCTGGACGTATGCGGATTCGGCGATACCATCGCCATCTGCGGCAAGGGCAATGAAAACAAACCTGTCTTTGGTCCCTTCTGCGACAAGGCCCTCTTAGGCAGACACAACGCGCAGGTATTAAAATACCTTCCAAGAAGCGATGAGGCCTCCTTTGCAGGAAGCCGCATCCCAGCCTTAAGCCTCTGCGCCATCCCCCGCTGGGACATCCAGTACCTGAAGGCCATGGCCACCTACGGGGACGGTTTCTTAGGCCGTCCCCCGGAGTTTGACATGATGATGGAGCAGATGGAAGTATCCACCACCATGCACGGCGGCTACCGCGACCATCCGGAATACGTGGAACCTGAGGCAATGAGCCGGATATACCATTATCTCAGAGAGGCCGTGACGGCGCCCCCGGCCGGCAGGAAGAAGCTGTTTGGGCTGCTGTAAGGCCAGGAGGTAATATTGAACCTTTTTAAAAACAAAGAAAAAAGAGCTGATAACCGCGGATTTTGACTGCCATAGGTTATCGGCTCTATATTTTTGTATGCTCTTCGGGTCATACCAGGGGTCTCCCCGTCTTCCCCAATGCCCGCAAGGTACTGTCATGGAGGATTTCCTTGGAGTACTTATCCTGGGACACATAACAGGAGTAAAAGATATCGGTCATCAGCAGGATTGGGAACTGAGGGGAAATGACATTGCCATGGTTCAGGTGGATGAGGGAGGGAAGGAGCATGACCTCATCGCAGAACGAGTCAAATTCCGGCTTGTTCTTGGCTGTGAGCAGCACGGTCCTTGCCTTTTTCTCATGGGCCTCCTGGAGCAGGAAGGTCACATCCTCCGTATCTCCGCTGATACTGACTCCGAACACAAGGCTGCTCTCATTCAGGAACACGCCCCTCATGCGGATCATGTCCCCGTAATCCATGGAGGTGATGTCCACGCCGATCCTCATGAACCGCAGCTCCATCTCCCTGGCCGCCAGGCCTGAACTTCCCATGCCGCAGACGAATACGCGGGCCGCCTTTGACATGTAACGGCAGATGCGTTCCACCTGCTTTTCATCCACCAGGTTATAGGTCTTATTAAGCAGTTCCTGGTAGGTGTTAAGGACAGTCCTTGTATTGCCTGTCATGGATTCCTGTTTGACCACGAAGTTTTCCCCGTACTGGTATATGAACTCCCGGTAACCTTTAAAGCCGCACTTCTTGGCAAAGCGGGACAGGGATGCCTCAGACACAAACAGCTTCCCGGCCACTGCCTTGGCTGAAAAGTCCATTTCCTCCCTGTTATAAATAAAGAAATCCGCAATACTGCGTTCCACCGTGGTGAAGTTGTCATAGTTGGACTCAATTACCGGTATGACTGATTTCAGATATTCCATGGTTTCATCCCTGTCTCTCTTTAAAATGATAATAGGCTCCCTTCATTCCGGCGTCATTGCCGTGTCTGGCAAAGGCCAGGGTGGTGTTCTTACGGATGCCGGACACCAGATATCTTGTGATGGCAGCCTCAATCCTGGGCTTTAAGTATTCCTCCTGGGCCATGATCCCGCCTCCCAGTACAACGACCTGGGGGTTCATCACATAACAGATATTGGCAATCCCTTTCCCAAGCACGTCGCACATCTCATCGATTGCCTGGACGCAGACAGCATTGCCCTGCTTTGCCAGTTCAAAGATACGCAGGCCGTTCCACTTCTGTTCCGGTTCCCCAAAACCAGCGGCCACCCGTTTTGTCAGGATACTGGCGGCGCCCAGTGTCTGGAAGTCACTGCCGTCCATATGCATATAACCCACCTCGCAGGCGCTGTTGCTGTATCCATGGTATACCCTGCCGTCAATGAGGATGCAGCCCCCGATTCCGGTCCCCACCGTCAGGCACAGCGCCGACCTGCTGCCTGCCGCTGCCCCGGATCTGGCCTCCGCCAGGCCTGCGCAGTTCACATCATTTTCCACTTCACAGGGAATACCGAATTCAGCTTCCATCCTGGCCTTGATTGCCGTGCCTGCATAATCCGGGATCAGGGGCGCTGCATAGAATATCTCCCCCTTCTCCACGTCCACCATGCCGGCCGTGGACACACAGATTCCATCCGCCTTCCAGACCTTCAGGTAATCCCTCACGATTCCAACCACCTTTTCTAAAAGGCATGGGCCGCCCTTTGATGCCTCGGTGGGTGTCCTGTCCTTGGCCAGGAACATTTCCTTTTCATCCATGATGCCATATTTAATCTCGGTGCCGCCGATATCGATACATACATACTGTTTCATAATGCCGCTTCTCCTTCCATCCCCGGTACCTTTATGACCACTGCCTGCCGCAAAAGGCAAACCTGCCGTCTGACCGTGGTTTGCCTTTTCTGGTTCTGGACTATATCCCCACCTTAAAGATGGCTTTCCTGATTTTCTCCGGTCCGTCCACAGCCACGGCTGTGCGGTGCCCGTCGTTGGGATAGCAGATAAGGAAATCCCCAGGCCTCAGCACCACATGGCTGTTGGCCTCCCCCTCGAGGGGAAGGAAATCATCCTTTTCCACAAATTCCTTCTGCTCCATATTCTCTATAAAGTTTAAATCAATCTGTTCCTGTCCGTCAAGCATTAAATGGACATCCAGATACTTTCTATGGGCTTCCCAGAACCGGTTCTCCGGCAATGTGGTTTCATATTCAACTATATTGACAAAGAAGCGTTCCCCGTCAATGGGATGGCTTCCCTTTTCAAAACCAGCCAGATCATGGTTGGCCGCATATTCAAAAAATTCCTTAACGTCCCTGGGAAGAAAACCGTACGTCCCTTCCTGTCCGATATTTCCAAAAATCATATGATTCCCCCGCATTCCATCCCAGGGCGTGGTATCACCGGCAGGACCAGCCTTCAAAAACCGCTGTCATGTCCGGCTCCCACGTCCAGGGACCTAAACTGGTTGATTAGTTGTGATAAACAGTAGCATCCGCCACCGGCTTCGAGTCATCCCCATCCATTTTCCTGGTGATGATGCTGACCGGGATTCCGACCACCAGCGAGATGGTGATGGAAATGATGGAGTAGGACCAGATGGATACTGCGCCGGCCGGAGCCATGTATTTGATGCATACCATGGTGATGGCTGCCACAAAGAATGCCACGTAAGCGCCCTTTGCATTGGCCACCTTCGTGAATGTGCCAAGGGCAAAGGTACCGCCCAGCACGCCCAGCACCAGACCCATGAATCCGTTGAACCACTCGTATGCGGACTTGATCTCACCGTTGGCAAGCACCATGGAAACACCGATAGCAACAATACCCACGCCAAGGGACACATACTGTGCAATCTTTGTCTGAAGGGCAAAGCTCATTTCCTTTTTAGACAGGCGCTCCTGGATATCCAGGGTCCAGCTGGTTGCCACGGAGTTAAGTCCTGTGGACAGGGTGGACTGGGATGCAGCGTAGATGGCTGCCAGAAGGATACCGGTGATACCTACAGGAAGCTGGTATGCAATGTAGGATGCGAAGATCTGGTCCTGCTGTGCTGCCGGCGGAAGCGCGTTCTGGCTGTAGAACACATACAGTCCTGTACCGATTAAGTAGAACACGGTTGCGATGAAGATGGACAGGGCGCCGTTGGTCAGCATCATCTTGTTCAGCTTCTTCATGTCGGTTGTGGTGGTGAAACGCTGTACGATATCCTGGCTGGATACATAGGAGGAGCAGGTATTTAAACCAGCGCCCACAATCAGCAGGAATACGCTGTCCTTCAGGATATTCGGGTTGAAGATCGGCTGGTCAGGCGCCAGGAACTTGCCCTGCCCCATGGTGGAGAAAATAGCCCCGAAGCCGCCGTCAATGCCGTGGGCAAGGTACAGAAGGGCAAATGTGACGCCCACCAGGAGCACGCTGCCCTGGATGAAGTCGGTCCAGAGAACGGATTTCAGTCCGCCTGTGTAGGAGTAAATGATTGCAATCACACCCATGGCGATGATCAGTATATTTACATTGATTCCTGTAAGATTGGATAATACCATGGACGGAAGGTACATGATGATGGACATACGGCCCACCTGGTAAACGATGAACATGATGGCGCCCAGCACGCGCAGTCCCTTGCTTCCGAAACGGATTTCAAGGTAATGGTAAGCCGTGTCAATATCCAGCTTGCTGTAAATCGGCAGGAAAAACTTAATGGTGATGGGGATTGCCACAATCATTCCCAACTGTGCAAACCACATGATCCAGGTTCCCGCATATGAATTGCCTGCCAGTGACAGGAACGAAATCGGGCTTAATAAGGTTGCGAAGATGGAAACCGAGGTAACCCACCAGGGTATGGTTCCGTCCCCCTTGAAGAACTCCTTTCCCTTCATCTCCTTTTTGGAGAAGTAGAGGCCGGCAAATAATACTGCTCCGAGATATACAATAAGAATAATCAAATCAATTGTTGTGAATCCCTGCATTGTCAAACTCCCTTTCTATCATACATACCATTGATTTCCTGCGCGCCCTCCGTCCCTCCCGGAAGGCGCCGGAAAAATCTGTTCCCTCTGTCAAACCTTCTTTTGCAGGTATTTTTAGCAGAATTTTGCAACTGCCTCTTTTACCATGCGTGCCGCTTCCTGCGCAATCGGCAGGTCTGCCTCCACCAGCTGGGGAAGGGGTTCCCTTACGCCCCCAAGGTCCAGGTCCTCGTTGATGCGGAGCATTTCCTTGATAGCGCCGTACATATTGCCGCGGCAGGAGCACATCTTGTAAATGATGTCGTTGGCAGCGTACTGAACTTCCTTTGCTTCCTCCAGCCTGCCTGCATTTACCAGCTCATCCATCTTTAAGAACAGCTCAGGCATCGCGCCGTAGGTACCGCCGATTCCTGCTTCCGCACCGATGACGCGGCCGCTGATGAACTGCTCGTCCGGGCCGTTAAAGATAATGTAGTCATTGCCCGCTGCAGCCTTGAACATCTGGATATCCTGCACCGGCATGGAGGAGTTCTTTACGCCGATGACCCTTGGGTTCTTGCGCATCTCAGCAAATAATCCCTGGGTCAGTGCAACTCCGGCCAGCTGCGGGATGTTGTAGATGATGAAATCCGTATTTGGGGCCGCCGCGCTCATGGCGTTCCAGTACGCAGCGATGGCATGCTCCGGAAGATGGAAATAAATAGGAGGTATGGCTGCGATTGCATCCACGCCCAGGCTCTCGGCATGTTTTGCCAGTTCCACGCTGTCCTTTGTGTTGTTGCAGGCCACATGGGCGATGACGGTCAGCTTTCCTTTTGCAACTGCCATGACATTTTCCAGGGTAATCTTGCGGTCTTCCACGCTCTGGTAAATGCACTCGCCGGAAGAACCGTTGACATATACGCCCTTAACGCCTTTTCTGATGTGATATTCAGTCAGCGCCCTTACACGCTCCGGGCTTACATTGCCCTCCTCATCGTAGCATGCGTAAAATGCAGGAATGATACCTTTGTACTTTTCTAAATTTGCCATGATTGTTCTCCTTCTCCCTTTTGGGGCTGCTTTGTTTATGTTAACTCCTACTTTGTTTCCATGTCCGCGTTCTGGTCCGGGCGGCTTTCCCGGCCCGTCTTTCCTGGACCGTCCTTCCCGGTCCGGGCGGCTTTCCGGCCTCATCTGTCCCGTCCGGTGCCGTCCTAGCCGTTCTATCTGAGCGCTTCTGCAAATGATTTTGTAATCAGCTGGGGCCTTGTGATGATGGAGCCGACAACCACGCTGAACGCTCCCAGCTCAATGACCCGCCTTGCCTTCTCCGGCGTGTTGATGTTGCCCTCTGCTATTACCCTGTGTCTTACCTTTGCCACTATCTCACGGATGATGGCGAAGTCGTCTGCTTCTATTTTAAGTCCCCTGCTCTGTTCGGTGTATCCAACCAGCGTTGTGCCTATGAAGTCAAATCCAAGTTCATCCGCGTGGAGCGCTTCCTCCACCGTGGAACAATCCGCCATAAGAAGCTGTTCCGGATATGCGGCCCTGATTTCCCTGTAAAACCCATCCAGCGTCTTCCCGCCCGGTCTTAAATCAGAAGTGGCGTCCAGGGCGATGATTTCGGGTTTTACCTCCATCAGTTCCTCAATCTCTTTCATGGTCGGCGTGATGTATACCTTGCTGTCCTCATAATCCCGTTTTACGATTCCGATGACCGGCAGGTCCACCTGGGCCTGTATCTCGGCGATGTCTTCTTTGGTGTTGGCACGGATGCCGGCTGCGCCGCCCTCCTTTGCGGCCAGTGCCATCCTTCCCATGATGAAGGAAGAGTGGAGCGGTTCGTGCGGCAGTGCCTGGCAGGAAACAATCAATTTTCCTTTCAGGTTTTCGACTTTGTCATTCATGTCTGTTTCCTCCTCGTAACAATCACTTGGTTATGTCTCATGTCCTTGTAGCCTTAGTATAACAGGTTTGTTTTTATTTTCAATAGTATGTATTTATCCTGAAAGTTCTTTCATAATCTTTGATTTACCCCCGCCTTTTCGCACAATTTTTCCATTCTGTTTTTGTCTAATATGCACAATTATACGAAGGTTGTTTCTCTCAAATCGCAAAGGTTCATTGATACGTCGGCAACAAGGATTTAAACTTCAGGCAAATGCTGTCAAATATCCAGGTATCAATAGACCCTTATCTGTATATCTGTCTCAAATCACTGCCATCGATAGGATACAAAAATAGCCGGAAGCCCGGACAGGGCGGTTTTCCCACTCTGTCCGGACTTCCGGCTGATAATTCCAGATACTCTTTTAATCTTTATTTCACTGTGCAGAACAGGGATTTCCCCATGGTTTCTTCGGTCAGTTCCTGTCCGATGCCCGGCCTATCCGGAACAGAGAAGTATCCGTTCTCAGGCTGGTAATTGTACTTGCACATATCGATATTTTCCTGAATCAGCGCTGCCTGATGGTGTTCATGGATAACAAAGTTAGGAATCACTGCTTCCAGCTGCAGGGCTGCCGCCGTGGAAATCGGGCTGCCGCAGATATGGATCTGTACGCCGATATCATAGGTGTGGGCCATATCGCAGATTTTCTTGCCCTCTGTCAGGCCGCCTGTGTTGCACAGGTCAGGCTGGATGATGCTGAGGGAACGGTCCTCATAGAAGGGACGGTAGCCCCATCTGGAGTATATCCTCTCGCCGGATGCCATCGGAATCCTGACATTGTTCGCAATCTCCTTAAATAAGGAAGGATTAAGGGGCTGTGTCGGCTCTTCATAATAGAAGCATCTGTATTGCTCCAGCTCGCGTCCCAGCTGGATGGCCGTATTGGTGTCGGTGAGGGAGTGAAGTTCGATGATGATATCAAGTCCCGGCCCGCCTGCTTCACGGATGGCTGCCACGCGGTCAACCGCAACCTTTAACTGGTCGTATTCCAGAAGGCCGTAGTTGCTCCACTCCATCCAGTTGCCCTTGGTGTTAAAGCCAACCGGGTCTACCTTTATGGCAGTATAGCCTTCTGCCATTGCCTTTCTTGCGGCATTGGCATAATCCTCCGGCGTTACCATAGGCGCGCAGACCGGGCCCCAGTCAAACTGGATCTGGCTGGCATAGGCGCGCAGCCTGTCGTTGGTCTTGCCTCCAAGGAGCTGGTATACGGGAACATTCAGGGCCTTGCCCCGGATATCCCAAAGCGCGATATCAATGGCGCTGATGGCTGAGAAGATAATGGTTCCGCCGCCCATGCCCCAGAATGTGTCGCGGTGCAGCTTATTCCATATCTGCTCGTTGTTCATGGGATCCATGCCGATGATCATCTGGGCAAAATCCTTCATCAATCCCAGGGCAGCGTCGCTGCCGCTGCTGTAGCATACGCCTGCCTCGCCAAAACCTGAGATACCTTCATCCGTGTTGATACGGCAGATGGATGCCTTCCAATATGTACCTGCCACACTTGGCTTTCCGCTGGTCACCTGATAAAGGTCTACGCTGGTAATCTTCATGATAAAATCCTCCTCATAATTAATTTTTATAGTTATAGATTGGTCATATGGTTTCTATATCAATCGTCCCAGACAGACGATTCGATGTGTACGTAAGGGCTCTTGCTGCGGATGAATCCAAACGCAAAGCAGCCACCGATGATGATAAGGTTTGCAATGGTTATAAGTGGTGTCAGTGTAAGGCAGGAGTTGATGAACACACATGTATAGGCAATGACACTGACGGTAACCATCACATAGTACAGCTTATCGGGCATGTGGAGCCTGGATTTCTTCCATGCCTCAGGATACCGCTTGGGAAGCTGGTAATACGCAAACGCATACAGGAATGACAGGGACGAGTTAATCAGCATGATGTTGTTGGTGATGGTGGTGACGCTGAAGTTAAGCAGCAGCGGGATCAGGCCGATCAGATACACAATGGTAAGTATCCTGTAGTATGACCCCCTCTTATTCTTCTTAGCCAGGGACTTGGGAAGCCAGCCGTCGGTACATGCCTGGGCAATGGGAACGCAGTTGTATGCCAGGGATGAGTTCATGGTTGTCATCAGCGCCATGATTGGGCCGCCTACCATGAATACCACAAACAGGATGGGGGACAGGGCGGTCCGTGCAACAAGGGTAAGGGGCTGGTTCTCCACTATCTCCAGAGGAAGGATACCTCCTGCAACAATGGCAACGCCGCAGTAAAGGATGACTAGGGTCGGAACTGACATCAGGATGGCCCAGGGTATATCCCGCTTTGCATTATGGGCGTCCCGGCCGTAGTTCATGGTCAGTGAATATCCGTTGGTGGAATACACAAACAGGGCAATCGCAGCTATGAATCCCTTTCCCCCATGTCTGATGAAATCCGGGGAGGATATCTGCAATACAGGCGTTTCCAGCTTTGTCATGCCCACGAAAATAAACATGAGCAGCACTGCAATCAAGGTCCATGTCATAATCTTCTGCGCCTTTGCCATGATGTCCACCCCGCCCAGGTTAATCACATAAAACAGGGTCAGGAAGACAATCCCCACAATACGCGGGTTTAACTGCGGCCACAGGGAATTGGCGTACACCCCCAGGGAAACCCCGAACAGGGAGATGCTCATGGTCTGCCACAGGAAGGCCACTGCGTACATCCCTGCCGCCTTCTCATTGGCAAGGCCCGCCAGCATGGAGTAGTATCCGCCTCCCAGCCTCAATGTGGATGTCACCCACACCACCGGCATGATCATCAGGAACCCCCATATGATGGCTGCACCATATGCAAGCCAGGCAGAGTATCCTGTCAGCGCCATGGCCGGACCCACAAGTGTGATGACTCCTGCTCCGATTACCTGTCCGATGGACAAGGCATACAGTTCCGGCTTCTTAAGAATACCCGGCGGGGGCGCTGGAACATATGTAACTTTGCTGCTTTCCTTCTGCATAACGAATCCTCCTTTAGTTGTTTCTCCTATTTATCTATTCACTTGTTCGCTAGGTTGATAATACATCAAGTCGCTAAATAATTCAATAGGTTTTATATATTTTTTTACTTTTCATCAATATGAACTGATCCAATTGTGACATATAGACAAAAAAGGTATTGTACCAGGAATACAGTTCCTTTGCACAATACCTTTTCTTCACCATGTCTTTTATTGTCTTGTTTATGTGATTATCTTGTTTACCTGATTGTCTTGTTTACCTGATTATCCTGTTTACCTGCTGATTACTCATCCAACGCAGGTATCAGCTGAATCTTAAGCATTCTCTCCCGCGCCCTCTTCAATGCCTCAATATCGCCGTTGCAGATGCCATTGATGATTTCCACATGCTCATCCTCACGTTTTCCGCTCTTTTCTTCCCATTCAATCTCCTTGCGGATCCGGCTCTCCAGCAGTTCCCGTATGTGGCTGACGATTGCCTTTTTCGTCATCAGGTAAATATCGGTATAAAGATCGTTATGGCTCATGCGGATGACCTGATGGTGGAATTCAAAATCCGCCTCAGCCAGTTCATCCATCAACCGTTCGTTGTCCACATCCGCTTTCAGCTGGGAGCGTTTTTCCTCATACAGTTCGTAGCACTGTCTCAGTTCATCCCGCTCCTCCTCAGTGGAAACGGACACCGCAATCCGCATGGCCTCGCCCTCCAGCAGGTTCCTTAATTCCCGCACATCATTCAGGTGCTTCTCATCCATATAGATGTCAGCTATCTCATTCATATAAGGGGCCATGGAGAACTTCCTGACATAGGTGCCGTCCCCTACCCTGGTCTCTAAAAGCCCCAGCGTGTTCAGCTTCTGCAGCGCCATGCGCACACTCAGCCGGTTCACACCAAAGGTATCCGCCAGATCCCCTTCCGAAGGAAGCTTATCCCCTGGTTCCCATGTATGGTTCAGGATATTATCCTTCAAGGCCTCGCTTACCTGATCAACCACCGATACTTTCTTTATCTTCATACATTCCCTTTCCGTACACCGAGGCATGTCAAGCATGCCCTCAACCTATATCTGTACAATATATTGTCTATTCATCTGTTCGATAGATATACATATATTTACATTATATGGCACACGGAAAAATATTACAAGGGCTTCCTTAAAACCGCTTAATCTTCTTAGAAGGCGTCTTCTCAAACTCCGTCTCCCTCACGATCAGGCTGTAAATCCTCTTATACACAGGCATATCCTTATTAAAATCATCCACCAGCTCCTGAAGCTTCCCCTCCACATCCTTCACATGCTTTTTCTTTGCATACTCATAATCAGGGAAGATTTCCGCCTCAATCACCTTATCCTTTTCCCGCACCAGGATTTCCTTCACCAGTTCAGAGCGGCTCAGCTGGTTCTCCAGTTCCTCCGGCGACACATTCTCGCCGTTGGCAAGAATGATCAGGTTCTTCCTGCGGCCCGTGATGTAGACGAAATTGTCCTCATCCACATAGCCCAGGTCCCCGGTTTTCAGCCATCCGTCCTCCAGTGTCTCCGCGGTCTGCTCCGGCATCTTATAATATCCCTGCATCACGCTGGAGCCCCTGACCCAGATTTCCTCATCCACCACCTTGGCCTCGCAGTTGGGGAGCAGCTTGCCCACCGAACCCTTTTTGTTCTCCCACTCCAGGTTGGTGCTGATGACAGGTGAACACTCCGTCATGCCATAGCCCTGAAGGATGGTGATGCCATACTCTTTGAACTTATCCACATAATCCGGGTCCAGGTAAGCGCCGCCGCTGCATATGATTCTTAAGTTTCCGCCAAATGCAGCCTTTGCCACCATTTTCTTAGGGATAAGGCTGCCTGCGTCCTTAAGCTTGCCGTAGATGGATTCAATCACAAGGGGAACCAGCAGCACGATTTCCGGCTTAAACAGCTTCATGTTCCTCTGCACATGCATGATGGAATCATTGATGCAGATCACAAGGCCGATGTGAAGTCCCTTGATGATGTCCATGGTCAGGCAGTACACATGGTTAATGGGCAGAAGTGTCATGGAGACGGTTCCGGCCGGAATCTTCATATCCAGGCACACCGCATTGTCCACCAGGTTCCTGTGGCTTAACATGACGCCCTTGCTCTTCCCCGTGGTTCCTGAGGTGAACAGGATGGTGGCCAGCTGGTCACCGCTTAGTTCCTTCTCATATTCCCCTGCGTGCAGGGCCATGAGCATGGACAGGGACTGTATCCCATCCCCTGCTTCCTCTGCCTGCATGGAGACAATATAGCGGACAGACGGACATTTTTCCTTTACGGCCTTTGCCACATCCCTGCGGATTTCATCAAAGATAAGCATTTCCACGTCCGCCCGTTCCAGCAGTTCACACACAGCGTCCGCCGGAAGCTGGGCGTCAATGGGCACTGCCACGCTGCCGCTGCCCACGATCCCAAAGTAGCCCACAATCCACTGGTACGTGGTTGTCCCGATAAGGGCAATGTGCTTTCCCTCCATGCCCATGGATTCCAACATACGGCTGACAGCCATGGAATCCCGGTTCACATCCAGGTATGTCCTGTCCACGATTTCCTTCTTCACTTTATAGCGGAATGCTGTCTGGCTTCCATAGGCATCCGCCCCATGGCGTATAATATCCCTCAAGGTTCCTACCGGCATAGTTTCCTCCCTCTCTGGCTTCCAAGCCCTGCTCCCCTCAGTCCTTTCATCAGTCCTGAAGTGACTGGATGTATTCCACTGCATCCTTTACGGTCTTTACATTGACCACTTCACGCTCTTCCACTTCCACATCGAACCTTTCCTCGATTTCCCCTACCATGCTCATGAAGTCGTAAGAGTTAAATCCAAGGTCCTCGATGAACCGTGACTCCTCTTTGATTGCAGACGGGTCCACGTCCACATACTCACATATCAATTCCTTCAATTCCTCAAACATTGCCAATCCTCCTATATTGTTGAACCATTTCCATTGTTAAACCACTTCCATTGCTGAACCATTTCCATTATCAGACCATTTCCATAATTTCCCCTACCGTGCGCTCCGGGTCTTCCACACCGCGGAATATGATCCTGCACAGGTAGTAATAGATATACTCCAGTTTTTCCGGCGTCACCACCCCGGTCTGGTACTCAAACCCAAAGTCCAGTCCATTATCCATGGTCCGGTGGCTCACGGTCAGGTACAGGGTGTGGGCCGCCACCCCGTTGGAATAGCGGGCAGTCTTATATTTGATGTCGCCCAGCTTATCAAGGCCCGGTCCGTCGTATTTCATGGCCAGGGGCTGGTAGGTCAGGCTCAGGGGTTCATAGGTCTGTCCGTCCTTCAGCTTATAATAGTCATGACGGAAATTAAAATACTCCGAGGGACTGTAGCCGGCATGACGGAAATACTGGTTCTGGGCATCCCTTATCTTAAGCAGCCCTTCCATGAAGGTATCCTCCCTGGGCACAATGGTCCTGAAGGGGAAACAGTGGATCCTGCTTCCGCCGCACCGCTTTTCCAGTAAGGTGGCCCGCCTTGCAATGGTGGTTGTGATGGAGATATCGTCCTCGTCATTTTCCTTCTGAAGGAAGGTGCGCAGCCCCATCAGCAGAAGGCATGTCATGGAAATGCCCTTCTCCTCACAGAAATCCAGAAGGCGTTTGGATGGCCCGCCCTCCAGGTGGAAATTAGTGATGTTGGCCTCCACGTTGTCAGAGGTGTTGGTGGCTGCGCGCAGCTTTTTGTTGCGGCTCTCCTTACGCTCCTTCAAAAGCTTTCCCGGCCCGTAAATATCCGCAAAAACCGGTTCGGACGAGGCAATCAGGTTTTCGAAAAACTCCCTGTCCCTCTGGCACGCCCTGCTGCCCGCCTCATAGGCCAGGTCCTTTTCCAGCTGCTTGATGTAGGAGGACATTTCCTTTGGATAATTCACCTCTTCATACAGCCTGCTGCAGTAGAGTTCGATTACATCCTTGAAGAATACAATCAGGGCCTGGGCGTCCATGGTCATATGGTCCACACAGATGTAAAGCCCCTGATAGCCGTCCGGCGTTTTTATCATCACAATACGGTGCATGGGGGAATCATAGCGTTCAAAGGGTATCTCGGTCCACTCCCTCAGCTTCTTATCAGCGTCCTCCTCCTGCCAGCCCGTGAAGTCAAAGTGCTCAATCTCCTTTGTCTCCTCCTTCACCACATACTGATAGATGCTTCCATCCCTGTCCTTTGCAAACCTGAGGCGCATGGATTCGCAGCGGGCAATGGCTTCCTTGATGCACTGCCTGAGCACATCCCAGTCCAAATCGCTCTCAATGGTCAGGCTGGAACCGATGTTCAACACCTGTTTTTTGGGACAGTACTTCAGACAGTAAAAATGCAGTTTCTGGGCAGCCGTCAGCGGATATGCCTTATAGCCTTTTCTGGTCTTCATCTCTCTATTCCCCTTTCTCATCCCGGGAGTCCCGGCCTTCATGCCTGTCTCCCAGCGGTTCAATGGTCCGTTCAATCAGCCCTGTTACCGCACGTTCATAGCTCTTTGTGTCTTTATAGTAGGCCTCTGCATGGGCTGCCCCGCTAATGACCAGCAGTTCCTTCCCGGAGCTGCATGCGCCGTAAAGCTGGTAAACCATGGAGCATGGCACAAAGGTGTCCGCATCGCCGTGTATGAACAGGATGGGAATCCGGGCCTTCTTAACCTCGTCCCTGGCATTGCACTGGTCAAGCCCATACCCGGCTTCCTGCCTTGCCATGCGGTCCGCTATCTGCATGATGGGGAAGGGAGGCATATGGTACATGGATTTAAGCACATAGCTGAACACTTCCCAGGCAGAGGTGAATCCGCAGTCGGAAACAGCTGCCTTTACCTGAGGCGGAAGTGAAAGCCCGGTGGTCATGAGCACCGTGGCCCCGCCCATGGAAATGCCGTGGAGCATGACCTGGCAGTCCTGTCCCAGACGTTCAATGACATACTCAATCCAGAGCCTGGCATCCATCCGGTCCAGGCAGCCGAATCCGATGTAGGTGCCTTCGCTCCTGCCATGTGCCCTTTCATCCACCACCATCAGGTTGAAGCCCTGCTCCAGATAGAACCTTGCAATGGAGGAAAAATCATTCAGCCCTTCGCTGGTGTATCCATGGAAGCAAATCACCGCCCGGTCAGAACCAGGGCATGGGAAGAATGTGCCGTGAAGCCTTAAGCCATCGTCCGAGGTGATATACACATCCTCCTGGGGCTTTCCCGACAGCCATTCCTTGCTGGCCCTGATGCCCGGGATATAGGCGTCCCAGTCCGTGCCCGCCATTTTCTGGGTCCGCTCGCGCTTTGCATTGCCGCGCACCACCGTCCGGTGGAAAAAGTATCTGGCAATCCCATATTCCCCTGCCGCGCCCGCGGCTGCCAGGCCAAACAGTAATCCAATCTTACCCATATGTACTCCTTTCAGATGAATGCCGGTTACACAAATTTCTGAAGCTTCAGCGCCTTTTCCAGGCTTCCCTCCACCTTAAGCTTTCCGGTTGTAAATGCAAAAACAGGGTCCAATTTTCCTGCTGCCAGCTTTAACAGTGTGTCCGCAGAGCAGATGAAAATTGCATCCCTGTCATAGTACTCGTAAGGCTCCACATAGAGCTTGCCGTCCTTTGCTTCCGCATAAAAGATGCCTTCGCCCTCTCCTGTGATGTTAAACTGAAATGCCAGATGCTCATCCACCTTGCTCACATCCGCCTTCATGAATATTTCCTTTACCGTTTCAAATACTTTCTCGAATGTCATGATTGTCTCCTTCTCCTGATTTCAGGGCCTGGCCGGACAACAGGTTCCTGTATCCAGAATCCCCAGGTATCTATCCCCTTCTTTTTTCGACCAGTGGTCGAATCAACATTAAATTAACCATAACACTTTTTCGACCGCCAGTCAAGTCTGGCTTTTTCCATTGGCATCTGTTATACTGGGAAGTATTCTAAAGAGGAAACCGAGGTTTTTTTATGCAAAACAATAACAAACGGGAACGGATCCTGGACGCCATGCAGGAACTGATGCGCACCGCCAGCGCCCAGGCCATTTCCGTCAGCGATATTGCCCAAAAAGCAGGAATAGGGAAAGGAAGTATTTATTACTATTTTTCCTCTAAAAATGATATCATTGACGCTGTCATCGAGCGCTCCTACTCCCGGGTGCTGGACGCAGGCAGGGAACTGGCTGCCTCCTCCCACATGGACGCCTTTCAGAAAATGGAGATTATTTACAATGCCTGTCTGGACTCTTCCACGGAACTTCGGCGCCAGGAAGCCATCGGCACCTTCAATGAACAGCAGGAAAGCGCATTCATCCACCAGAAGTTTGCCCGCATCATCATCACCAAGCTAAAGCCCATACTGACCGACATCATCCGCCAGGGCATAGACGAGGGCGGCATCCGGTGCGAATACCCGGAGGAGACAGCCCAGATTGTCCTCACCGTGCTGACCATAACCCTGGACAACAACCTGGTTCCGGCCGGACCGGAACAGATTGGGCGGGTCCTGACCGCGTTCACGCAGATGCAGGAAAAGAGCATGGGGATGCCGGCGGATACCCTGCAGTTCCTTATGAGGAAAAATGAAGCGGCGGCAGCCCGTCCCCCCGAAGAAGCGGACAGATGATAAAGACGGCAATAGATTAAAAAAACAAAACCATAAAACGCCAAAACACTCCAAAATCATACTCTTTTTTCACTTTCCACTACCCTTTTTCCCCATTCTGACTTATAATATCATATGGCATAGTGGCCTGGTAAAAATATCCAGGCCATTCTATGATTGGCGCCCTTTCAGGCATTTCCCAAACACATCCGGGCGCGGAGAGGATAATCAGGAATTATGAAAGAAACACGAAAGAAGGCCCTTATCCAGGTACTCCTTTGCATACGCAATACAGCCGTCGGCCTTTTGGGCATCATGGGATGGCTTCTCCACACCCTGCTGGCAGTCCTTACCGTGGGACTTATAAGCGCCGCCCTGGTGTGTATCCTTATCTATGCAAAGGTCAAACCGCAGCTGGATGAGTGCCGTGAGCTTGCATATGACAAGCTGGCCCAGATGGAGCGGACGGATTTCTCCATGCTCTCTGATACGGTCATTTACGACAAGGACGGCAGGCAGGTGGGCCTCATCAATGCCGGACACTACCAGTATGTGGATATTTCCCACATCAGCATGAATATCCAGAATGCATATATTGCCCAGGAGGACAGGCGCTTTAAAAGCCACACAGGCGTGGACTGGATTGCCACCTTCCGCGCGGGACTGGCCCTTCTTAAGCACAACGGGCAGGTGACCCAGGGCGGAAGCACCATCACCCAGCAGGTAATCAAGAACACCTACCTGACCCAGGAACAGACCTTTACCCGCAAGATTGTGGAAATCCTCCTGGCCCCTGAGATTGAAAAGAAATACTCCAAAGCAGATATCATGGAGTTCTACTGCAACACCAATTTCTATGGCCACCAGTGTTACGGCGTGGAAGCTGCCAGCCGGTATTATTTCGGCAAGCATGCGGCTGATTTGCGTGTGGACGAAGCCGCTGTCCTGGTTGGAATCAGCAACAGCCCCTCTGCCTACGACCCGGTATCCCATCCCAAGGCATCCCTTGAAAAACGCAATGACGTCTTAAAAAGCATGCATGAAACAGGCGTACTGTCCGCTGAAGACTACAGCGAAGCCATAGAACGCCCCCTTACGATTGTAAAACAGGAATCCGAGGGAACGGACGAGAACTACCAGAGCAGCTACGCCATCCACTGCGCCGCCCTTGAGCTTATGAAGCTGGACAGCTTTGACTTTCAATACACCTTTGAGGACAAGGACAGCTACACCGCATACATGGACCGTTACAAGACCGTGTACACGGAGAAATCCGACCTGATACGCGCAGGCGGTTTTAAGATTTACACCTCCCTTGACAGCGGTCTTCAGGAAATGCTCCAGGCTGATATTGACCAGGGCCTTGCCTCCTACACGGAGCTTCAGGAGAACGGCAAATATGCGCTTCAGGGAGCCGGCGTCATCGTGGACAACCAGTCCAATTACGTGGTTGCCATCGTGGGCGGCCGGGGCAGCGAAGACCAGTTCAACCGGGCCTACCTAAGCGCCAGACAGCCGGGAAGCACCATCAAACCCCTGATTGACTACGGCCCTGCCTTTGACACCGGGGAGTACTATCCCACCCGTATTGTGGATGACCACAAATGGGAGGACGGTCCCTCCAACAGCGGGGAGCATTACTATGGCAGCGTGACTGTCCGGGAGGCCTTAAACCGGAGCCTGAACACGGTGGCATGGCAGATCCTTGAGGACATCGGGGTCAACTACGGCCTGAATTACCTTGGGGAAATGGAGTTCCAGAAGCTGACTTATGTGGACAACGGGGTGCCGTCCCTGAGCATCGGCGGCTTTACCAACGGGGTCCGCGTGGTGGACATGGCCAAGGGCTACAGCACCCTGGCCAACAACGGCATATACAATGACCGTACCTGCATCACGAAAATACTCCACGAGCATGACGGCGAGATCACCAGGGACATGAAAGCCTCCACCAAGCAGATATACCGGGATGACTCAGCATTCATGCTGACCGATATCCTGAAAGGCACCCTTACAGCCCCCTACGGCACCGGACGCGGCCTGGACCTGGACGGCGGCATGCCTGCCGCAGGCAAGACAGGGACCACCAACAGCAGCAAGGATACATGGTTCTGCGGCTATACCCGCTACTATACCACTGCTGTCTGGGTCGGCTACGACATACCAAGGAACATGCCGGGCATCTACGGCGCCACCTATGCAGGGAAAATATGGAAGAACATAATGAACCAGATCCACACCGGGCTGGAGCCATGGGACTGGGAGCAGCCCGAGTCCGTGGAACGCCGGGTGGACCCCAAAAACGGCATTGAGGATTACTTCAGTACCACGGCAGAGATGCGGGCACAGCAGAGCCTGCACGACAAGGAACAGAAAAAGCTCACTGACTCCCTTAACGCAGATGTGGAAGACTTCACCTCACGGGAAATCAACACCGTAGAAGATACATACGCAGTCAAAAGCCAGTATCAAAGCATCACCTCAAGGCTTCCCTTGCTGGATGACGGGGATTTACGGGCGCGGCTGCTGGAGCAGGTGGAAAACAGGTATGACTACTTTGAGGGAATCATCAGCCAGATGTCAGACACCATTGCCCTGTATGAAAAGCAGAAGGCCGCCTATGCGGCCAAGGCCCAGGAAAAGGCCATGAAGGATGCGGAGGAACAGCGCAGACAGGCCGAGAAGGACACCAGGAAAAATGAATTCCTCCAGGCGCTCCAGGCCGTGGAGGAACTGGAATACCAGCAGCCCAATGCCCAGACACTGGTCCAGGATGCCATTACAAAGCTGCCGCTGGTGGCAGGGGACCCGGAACAGCAGGCCCTTGCAGACCGCCTCCAGAGCGCCATCAGCCGGATTACCACCCTGCCCACGGAGGAGGAATGGGTTGCAGCCCAGGCCGCTAAGCAGGCCGCAGAAGAACAGGCCCAAAGGGAAGCGCTGCAGCAGGCCCAGATGCAGCAGAACCAGCTTAAATCCACCCTGGACAGGGAAAAGTTCAAGTGGAACAATATGGAATACTACGGACCGGGAGGGAGGCCGGAAAATGATAAATAAAAAGCTGAACAGAAGAAAAACATCCCCCGGCCCAAGGCGGCTAAAGGACAGGGATAGCGATATGACAGCCGGCAGGAATGGCGGGTTACATGACGGTTTGTATAAAGGATTGGATAAAGGATTGGATCAAGGGGTAGATAAAGAGGTAGATAAAGGAGTCCATAAAAAGGTGGATACAGGAATGAATAAAGGCGGCGGTGTGGCAGGCAAAACAGATAACGCCAGCACGCCCCCTGATAAAATGAGCAGTACCCCCTCCTTCCGCAGTTACTCCATGCCGCCCCGCGCCTGGTTCTTCACCTTCATGTGTATGAACATCCCTGTTGCAGGCTGGATATACCTGCTACGGCTGGCCTTTGGAAAAAAGGACAACCAGCTCCGGGATTTTGCCAAGGCTTATCTGCTGTACAAACTGGTATTCCTGGTCATCAGCCTTGTGATACTGGGAATCTTAATCTATATCGGTCTGGATGCCGCTGATAAAATACTGGCTTATATGGAAATGCTGTAAAGGCCATTAAACAGACCGAAAGATAAAGCGCATTTAAATACCCCCTGTCATATCCCAGCCGTGCCAGCGGCCCTGGGGATAATCAGGGGGTAAAATTTATTCCTATGTCCAAAACAGCTTAATCCCCAACCCCTTTCCCTAGTTACATCAAACGTCCTCCACTATCCCAGATAGTCAACCAGTGTCCACCACCTAACACACCACCAACACCACACCTGCCCCAGTAATCTCATATACCCGGTTCTGCCCGGCATCCCAAAATGTAAGTGTCAGCCTTCCCCCATGTTCCTTCACCTTCCTGCACGCATCCTTATTCCTTCCGAAAAAATATTGAAGCAGTTTTTTTCTTGATTCCAGGGGAATCTCATCCGGCGGTACCAGCGAACTGCCCAGCCATCCTTCCTGTCCCTCCATGCAGGCAACGCACAATCCGCCTGACAATATACGGTCAATATCGCTTTTCAGTTCTTCTTCCTCCCCATAAGCATAATGGGCATGGAACCGCCCAAACACCATGGTAATCTCATCCTCAAACCAGACATAGATGTCCCCGCCGCCAGACGGATTGTTAAGGACTGCCTCAATCTTATCCGGCTGTTCCCTGATTTCCGGCAGATAATCCTTATAACACGTCATAAATAAGGCAGCCTGCTGTTTTATGTCTACACGGTTAATCTGGTCAATCAGGACAGCCTCTTCCTTAAATCCATCCAATGTCCTGCGTTCTGCATCCACATAATGATACCCATCCCGGACAGCCCAGAACCGCACCACCGCGTTTTGGTCTTCCCTGTTCACGGACACCATCAAATCGAACTCTGTATCCGGAAATTTCTCCTGCAGCTGCATTTTTATGGAACGGTATATGGCAAATGCCTGACCCGGCGCATCCTCCCCGCTGACATACAGTTCATTGCCATCCCATTCCAGGTCTGTCAGTTCCCGCCCATACCTGATTACATGTCCAGTATCAAGGCCGCAGAAATTACCTGCTCCCCAGAACGGGTTCCCATCCACTGTTTTTGCTGTCCACACCTGGTATTGATAATCCAGTCCCACATCCTCCGGATGCCAGGAGGCCAGAAGGCGCTCCATTTGAAAATTACATATCATCTATTCCTTCCTTATCCCATCTGTTTCAATCTATTACCAATCAATGATTTCAAAAAATTCGTTTATATTGGATTCTCTTTTATTTTCATTGCCCCATGCTATATCCGTATTTAAGATTGTTATTTCAAAATTCCTTTTGTTAATCTGATACTGATTGGTTACAATTTTCTCCCTTAATCTTGATAACATCAAACCAAAAGAATTATTTTTGGTATTCAGATAATGATACACATCTCTTTTACCCTTGAATTTTTCTATATTGGCAAATCCCAATGTCTGCTCTATATATTTTTTTACATCCTGTCCCTGATAATCAGCAATATGTAAACATGCAATATATTCAAAATCAGGATTGTCCAGTATAAGAAAAAGCGGTGTTCTTTTACTGTTGTTCTGCAATCTGCAATATTCTATTATCTCCTTTAACTTAGGCAATTCTCCCGGATGTTTTTTCGCCCTGTCAAAATCAATCATGATAAACTTAGCCAGGCAGTTATTACTTGCCTCCTTTTTAATTGCTTCAAGAAAATTCGTATACCCTCCCCCTTGCATATTTATAGGCTTTAAGGCTAATTCTACCCCCTGGTTCAGACGCATTGCATCAACATAATTGTATTCTGTATCGCCCTCACAAAACACAATGAATCTTTTACGCAAATCTCTCTTTGGTCTACTCAAAAGCTGTCCCTCCCAGGATTCCTTTCATATAAAACTCATAGATTTTCGTCGTTTCATATCTTATTTCAGGAAAATCAGCCAATGAATATAGTTCCGAATTCAAATCTTCCTTATTCTTTGTCACGAAATAAATCTGTTCCTTCATATAATTTTTTAAATCTAAATGTAATACATTATGGGTGGAAAAAATGAACTGTCCTTTATGTTTTTTTCCATTGATAAATGCAACCATACGTTCCGCTAAAACAGGATTGATTACCCGGTCCATTTCATCTGCAAAAATTATTTTGTCCTCATAAACCACTCTGAACAGCTGGACCGCCCATGCAAAAAATTCCCCAACACCGCCTGAATCCATATTAAGTTCCCTGGCGAAATCCTCTCCGCTTTTCATTTTCCTGATAATTTTACTTTTTCTAAATGGTTTTTCATCGTCAATCTCAACACCGCAGATACTGTAATCTACCATACGCAGGATTTCTAAAAAGCGTGAATCCTTTATTATTCTTAAATCATCTTCTTCATTCTGTATATTTTTATATAGATAGTAATTATAATTTTTACTTTCTACAATCAGCTTATTATTAACCCAGTCAACAAACTCCAAGGCATGAACATCTCCTAAAATGGCTAATTTGGAAACAAAAAGTCCTATATCCCCTTTTGCGAAAGACGCCTGTTCAATAATTCTTTTTACTTCCTTATCACAATTTTCCGTATCCAATCCAAAAGAAACCGCAATGGAACCCTTGCCCTCTTCCCGTTTCATTTCATTCCTTTTTGCCGACACAATAAGCTTTTCCTGTCCACTTTTTGTACACCTGTAAGTCAGCTTTTCCTGAACAATACTAAATTCGTCTATCTGTAAATCGTAATGGTATATGGCTCCACTCCCGCCAATCATATGAATATTAAATTCCTGTTTTGTATCACATTGTGCAGGACATGCGGAAGGAAGATTGTTGATATTAATCAGTGCCCTGTAAGAATGTTTGGACTTATTATTTTCAAACAGACTTTTTAAAAAGGAAATGCTGTTAATAAAATTCGTTTTTCCTCCGGCATTCTCTCCGATAACAACGGCCGTTTTCAATACATCATATCCTGCTTCTGTTTCAATATAATTATCCGGATATCTATTTTTCACTTTGTTTCCTGGTGCAAGTAAATCAAATTCCGCTTCATTGCAAAACGAACAGAAGTTTTTGAACTTATATGATATCAGCATAATTTGAACCCTCTAATCTGTTTTTTGTTTTTATTATACTATTTTACCGTCAAAACACAATATTATACGTTCATAAAAACAAATATTTGTTTTATAATCATCTTCCTCCTACACTACCTCCACACAGGACAGCCGCTCCCCTCCATCCGTAAACGCCGCCCGCGCGCTTCGAAAACAATACATCTGCATCGGCACAGCCTCCCCATTACAGACAAACGCCGCATCCTCCGGCCTGCCTAACCTGTTTCCCAGGATACGGAGCATTTTCATTTTGCCGTGTTTTCCGTACCCACTGTCCATAATAATACCAATATGGCTTTTCATGATCAGGAAGGAACTGCTGCCCTCGACCCCCGGATGGAACACCCACTCTGAAGCAAAGTCTGTCTTTACCAAATCAAAATCATTATAGTAGTAATACCACAGATTATCCTGTTCATCCACATTCATGGCATAGCAGTCCGCGATAAAATGCTTTGTATTCTCCCATATCTTCTGTCCGTCCCGGTTCCAGACCACAAGCCCCTTGTCCCCCAAAGGCTTATTCCATCCGAAGTTTCCAAAGACCCCCTCGTCAAAATAGCTTGTGATGATCCTGCCGTCACCCAGCACCATGCATTCCTGGATTCCATCCCCAAAGCATGTGCTGGACAGGATCTTACCATGGCGGGTCAGGAACACCGCATTCTGGTCCGGAATCCCATTCTTATACATCATGGACCTGGCGCCCAGCAAAAGGATGTCATCCCCAATGGGCTGTATGAAATGGAAATTCATTTTCCGCACCCCGAATTCCAGGACCTCCTCCCCCAGGAGGCTTCCGTCCTGCCAGTCAATAAAGAGGCACAGGGCGCGGTACTCCGTGTTGGCCTGGGTATCCACGAACATACCCTGGATACGTTCCGGTACCCGGGCCGAAAACAGCAGGTACACGGCATCGTCATACCCGATTTCCATGTTCACCATGGTGTATTGCTCCAGTCCGTATTTCCTGATGATACTTCCGAGATTGATGCATTCCTTAACCGGTATCTCTTTCAATTCCATCCCTCCTGCCTGATTCATTTTCCCATATCACATCATTTAATCCCATTATACAGTCAAACCAGGGCCAGGGCCAGACAAACCGGCAGGAAAATAAAATCAGGGCGTACCAGCCCTGGTAACCGCCCTGTATCCATTACTCTGTTTATGTTATTATGCAATGACCTCCGCGCATTCCTGGGCCTCAATGGCAACCTTCATGGTATCAAATATATGCTCCTGGGTGATGGCATGTTCGGTCCGGTTAAGACAGTCCCTTATCAGCTGCCCGAAAAACACGAATCCCACCTTCCCGGTGACCTGTTCCCGGTGCTCCTCCTTCCGGTCCACCCAGATGACATGGTCGCCTTCAGGGGAAGTTCCAGGGTCAATGTATTTGCGGATTTCAATGGTTCCCTCCGTGCCCATGATGAATACGCGCCCGTCCCCCCAGGCGCCAAGTCCATCCGGCGTGAACCAGTCCACCCTGAACCAGCAGGTGGCCCCGTTATCAGCCAGAAGGGTGGCTTCCCCAAAATCATAAAAATCCTTTTTATCCCGGTTTCCATAATTGGCAACCGCACTGTGAAGGACCCTGGCGGTTTTCGCACCGCAATAGGTCAGGAACTGCTCTATCTGATGGCTTCCCAAATCCGTGATGATCCCGCCATTTTCCTGCTTCTCAAAAAACCAGTCCGGCCGGACCAGCCGGTTCAGACGGTGGGGGGCCAGGATGGTTACCTGAAGCACCCGGCCTACCTTTCCCTGCCTGATCAGCTGCTCCGCAAAGACCGCGCCCTCCACATGGATGCGCTCCCCATAATACACCACATATTTTCTTCCCGTGTCCCTGCATGCCTGGCTGGCCTGGTCTATCTCTTCCATGGTCAGCATTCCGGGTTTATCCACAAAATAATCCTTATTGTGCCCCATGACCCGGATTCCCAGGCCGCACCGCTTTGAAGGGCGGATGGCGCTGGCAATCATCTGGATGTTTCCATCCTCCAGTATCTCATCCTCACCCGCTGCCACAACGGCCTGGGGATACCGTTTTACGAACTCCAGACATTTATCCGGGTCCGGGTCCCACACACAGGCCAGTTCGGCCCCTGCTTCCAGCAAACCGTTACAGATTGCATATATATGTCCATGATCCAATCCAATCACACCAAACCGGAACTCCCCCGGTGCGCACACCTTCTCAACAATTCCCTGTGATACGGGCGCATAATTCATTCCGTCTGATTTCTGCATCCTGCTTTCCATGATTACAGCGTACCGCCTACCTTTATTCCCGTGTCAGCATAATTTTCAACGCTCTTTTTCTTCTCATTGAACCTGACCGCCTTCTTAAGAAGCCCTTCCCGGGTATAGAAAGGATCTTTTGCACTCATGGGCAGCTTCACCCTGGTTCCCGTAAATGCAGACTGGTAAACGGCTGATATGAATTCCACGGTCTTGCGGCCCTCGGTCCCTCTGATTAACGGCTCCGTTCCCGTCTCTATGGCATGGATCATGTTCTCTATCTGTCCGCAATGCTCCGTGTAGCGCAGGACCTCCCCGCTGTCAAACACCTTCTCAAGGGCCTGCCTTGCTTCATTGTCATCCTCAGGATATCCGTTTTGCATCTGCCTGCTGACACTGACCTTGTGAGGGATCTCGATGGAGCCTTTTTCACCGTCAATAATGATTTTCTGCTCTTCCCCATGATGAAGAAGGGAGGCAACCATAAGGCCCACGGCCCCGTTCTTAAAGCGCAGGGTGCTCAGGGACACATCCTCCACCTCGCTGTTGTGATGGTTCTGGTTGGCAACCATGGCGGAAATCTCATCCAGGTCCCCCATGAGCCACAGGAACAGGTCGATGTGATGGACCGCATGGATGAAGGTACATCCGCCGCCCTCCTTTTCCCAGGTTCCCCTCCACCACAGGTCATAATAATTATCCCCCCTCCACCAGAGGGAATCCGCCTGGGCAAAGTAAAGCTGCCCCAGGGCACCGCTCTCAAGCATCTGCTTTGTTTTCATGATGTCCGGTTTAAAACGGTTCTGGGCCACCACTGACAGCTTTGCCCCGCCCTCCCCCGCAGCCCTTATCATGAGGTCGCATTCCTCCAGGGACGGCGCCATGGGCTTCTCACACAGCACATGCTTTCCCGCCTTCAGGAAATCCACCGTGACGCCGCAGTGGGCAGCCGGGGGCAGGCAGACGGATACCAGGTCCACATCCTCCCGGTCCAGCAGTTCCTTATAATCCGCCACCACATCACAGTCCAGCCCATACTTCTGTTTCTTTGCCTCTGCCTTGTCTGTAAATATATCCGCCAGCGCCACGATCCGGCAGCGTCCGGCCAGCTCCTTATATGCTTCTATATGTACATTGGCGATATCGCCCGCACCTAATATTGCTACTCCAACCATACTTACACCTGCTTTCTGTCTAGTCTGTTCCTTCAGGCCCGTGCTTTTTAAGTTCTATCCTGCGCCCTTCCCTGGCCGAACGGTATGCGCCGTAGATGATCCGCACCGTGTCATATGCCAGGGAAAAACCTGACTCAGGCTCCTCTTTCCTGCCCGCGGCGCACAGCAGGAAATCCCTCAGTTCCCCCACATATCCCCGTGCCATGTCCTCGCACAGGAAAATGCTCTGCCAGCCCTTTTTCGTCTCCACCTTTTCCGTAAAATACTGGCCGGACAGTTTTTCATCGTCCACATGATAGGTGGTCATCTGGTCGCTTGGCGCTATCCTGCACTGATACACGCCTCCGGTGGTATATACCTGGACTTCATTGCGCACCCCGCCAAGTATCATGTCCCCCGCCGTTATGAGGGCCTTTGTCCCGTCTTCAAAGGTGAGGATTACATTGGCCAGGTCCTCCACATCCTTTGGCCTGGCCTGGATGTACGTCAGCTCCTCCTCATTAAGGGTGGGCACGATGTAACCCATGTCCGCCATCACGCTCACGGCCCCTGCACCATTTTTATGTTCCAGCTGCTTCAGGTACAGGAGGGCGGACAAAGGATGGCAGCCCTGACGGATCAGGGAGCCGCCGCCGTTCATGCTCCACAGGGCGGCGTGGGCTGCATGGGAACCGCTGTGGGATTCCTCCCCTCTCATGAACAGGATATGTTCACCTGCTGCCCGGATAAGGGACGCGCTTTTCTGCACCGCCGGGGCGTATATGAAATTCTCGGCGTAAAAGAACTTCCTGCCGCTCTGTTCCACCACGCCGCGCAGATGTTTAAGCTGTTCCATGACCCGCCCGGCCATATCCGGCTCATCGCTGCTCCCGAACCATCCGGTCAGGGGCTTCTCACAGATTACATGACAGCCGGCCTTCATTGCGGCTTCAATCATGGAAGCGTGCAGGCTGGGAGGGCTGCATATATCCACAATATCCGGCCGCTCTTCCTCTATCATCCTCTCCATGCAGTGATACACGGACGGTATCCCATACTCCCTGGCAAATTCCCCCGCCCGTTCCGACGGGGAAGCAACTGCCGCCACCCAGGGTTCGATACCATATACCTGTCTGTACGCCTCCATGTGGAGGACGGCGGCGAACCCGCTTCCCACAAGGGCTATCTTAACCCTATCCATTGGCTTTTCTCTTCTTTAAACGGTCAAATACATGGAACTGGGAAAGAATCAGCACCACAATCGCAATCAGGAATATTACGCTGATTGGCCGCTGCAGCATGGGCATGAAGCTGCCCTCGCTGATTGTAAGCGCCCTTCTTAAGTTGGAATCCGTCATGCTGCCCAGGATGACCCCCAGAAGGAAGGGAGCTGCCGGGAACTCTGCCGCGGAAAGGAAGAATCCGATGATTCCGAACACGAACATTATCTTTACGTCGAACATGATATGGTTGATGACAAAGGAGCCAACCACGCACAGCACGTAAATGACAGGCATGAGGATTTCCTTCTTAACGCCCAGTATCTTAACGGAAAACTTGGAAACAACCTGCGCCAGAAGCCACATGGCCAGCGCTGCCAGGAACAGGTCCACACAGATCTGGTACAGGAACTCCGGGCTTTCATTCATAAGGAGGGGGCCTGGACGGTATCCGTGCATCATGAATGCTGCCAGCAGGACGGCTGCGGGAGCGCTTCCCGGGACCGCAAGGGACAGGATGGGTATGATGGCGCCGCCGATACACGCATTATTGCCTGCCTCTGCCGACACAACGCCTGCCGTCTCACCATCCCCAAAGGTTTCAGGATGCTTACTGGTGGACTTGGATGCCCAGTAGCTGAGCCAGCCGCCCACATCCTCGCCAACACCCGGGATGATTCCCACGCCCACGCCGATAAAGGAGGAACGGATCAGTTCAACAATATGGTTCTTTAATACGCCGAATCCCTCTTTCAGCTTAAACGGTGAGAACTCCAGCACATGTGTCTCCGTCTTTTTAAATGCCTTTATGATTTCAGGGAATCCGAACAGTCCGATCATGATTGGGATAAGCGCCAGGCCCGCCATGATATTTACATTGCCATATGAGAATCTTGGATACGCGTCCAGCTGGTCCAGTCCCACCTGTGCAACCAATAGCCCGATCACGCCGGATATCCAGCCCTTGACCGCATTGCCGTTGCTCGTCAGGTTTCCGCAGATGATGACGCCGAACAGGCTCAGCAGGAAGAACTCCCAGCTTCCAAACTGCAGGGAAACCTTGGTGAGAAGAGGGGTCAGGGTCAGCACGCAGATGACGCTGATCAGTGTGCCGATGCAGGAGGAAGTGGTCGCCAGGAAGATTGCCAGGCCGCCCTTGCCCCTGTTGGCCAGAGGGAACCCGTCCAGCGCCGTTGCAGCGCTTGCAGGTGTGCCGGGGATATTCAACAGCACGGCTGCCTGGCAGCCGCCTGAGATAGCCCCCACATACACGCCGATCAGCGATATGATGGCGCTGGTGGATGACAGGCTGTAAGTCAGCCCGGTCAGCAGCGCCACCGCCATGGTCGCGCTCAGTCCTGGGAGCATTCCCATAATCAGTCCGGCAAATGTGGAAAGGAGCAGGACCCCCATATTCATCGGTGTCAGCACAGCCCCGAATGCCTGCGCCAGATATTGTAAAGCCATAATCTTTCCCCTCCTTTATGGTAACGGCACTCTGAAGCATACCTGGAACAGGAAGATGACCAGTCCGGTAACCAGAACCGAGATAACCACGATTTTGACAATGGAACCCGCCTCCAGGAAATACATCAGAAGCAGCATGAACAAAAATGTAGCAAGCCAGAAAGGAAGCATTCCCAGAAGCACGAATGTATACAGTCCCATCAGCACCACCCCAACCAGCATGCGCATGGTGTTGGGATCCGCCTTCACCTTCCTGGACCAGTCCTTAATCTCCGCGGTCCTGGCCTGCATACCGCCTTCTTTCAGGCTCTCCGCAAACAGGACAATGGATAAAACCAGCAGGATGGTTCCCAGCATCAGCGGAATCAGGGCCGGTGAAAGATACAGCAGCTTTCCTGACTTCGTATATATGTTATATCCCTCAAAAAGCACGTACAGCGCCAAAATAAAAATCACGGCTGAAGACATAAAGTCCTTCATTTTCTTGTTGTTTTCCAAAATATCACCTCTCCTAATCCTGCCTGTCCCCTTACCAGGGCGCATTGCCAACATGCCCCATCACTCCGGAAGCGGAGACCCCAGGGGCCTGTTCATCAATCACATTCCCCAATCAGCGCCCCCGGCGTATTTACGCCGGGAGGCGCCAGGCACCCGCCCTAAGGTTTAACGGCTTATATCGAATTCTTCCGGTGAAATGGCAGCAACGCCGCAGTCATACAGCGTCCAGGTAACCGTGGATGCCAGCTTGTCAACATAAGCAGCCGCTTCCTGCCTGCCCATGCCATTTACGATAAATCCTTTTGTCTCACAGAATTTGAGGAAATCCTCACTCTTAAGCGCCTCGTCAAAGGCCTTGTCCAAGGCTTCCAGCACATAGTCCGGCTCGCCCTTTGGAACCGCGATACCAGTTGTCTCGCCCATGGGCAGCTTTGACTCCAGGCTTGGGACAAATTTAAGGATGGACGGAATCACGGTCCCGTTTTCCAGGGTGATATCTTCCGCTGTAAAGTTTGCAAGCGCCCTCATGTCCCCTGAAATAAACATATCCTGCATCTCAACCAACAGCTGGCTGGTGAAATCAACCTCGCCTGCAAGGGCTGCCGTGATTGCCTTTCCTCCGCCTTCGTAGGGAACATGCTTATATGTAAGGCCTGTCTCCGCACAGAGCACCTCAATGCCAAGATGTCCGCCGGAACCCATGCCTCCGGTTCCGTCCGTGATTGCATTGGGATTTGCTTCCATTGCATCCAGAAGCTCCTGGGCTGTCTGGTAAGGCGAATCCTTGCGCACGGCCAGTACATTAGGGGTAAATGTAGCCAGATAGAAATCCCAGTCCTTCTGTGTGGTTTCCGTGTATCCCAGGACCGGCATCGCCGTAAGGGCCAGCATACCGTTTGCCAGGATATTATAGCCGTCCTTCTCAGCCTTCTGTACGGTCAGGGATCCCACTGAACCGCCGGAACCAGGCGTATTGGTAACCACGATATTGGTCCCCATGCTCTTGCCCATGGCGTCCGCCAGCGCGCGTCCCGTAAGATCCGTTGATCCGCCCGGATTCCACGGCACAACCATGTTGATATCACGTGATGGATATTTATCCGTCTTATTACCCACCTGCTGATAGATGACACCTGCTGCCAAAGCAACTACCACAATTCCCGCTACCGCCATAAGAGACTTTTTGTTTTTCATTTCTTTCCTCCTTGAATATTAAGAGACTTATTTTATACAAAGCCCTCCCTTTGGGATGGCCTGTGTTCCTGTAAGTAAACGATTGCCTATGGACTATATGGCCAAAGCTGCCCTGGCCCTTGCCAGCATACCTGCCTCCCATTCAGATATTCCTTAACAACTTTTTATCGGCAAACGTTTGCCTATTGCCCAGAAAGAATCGTCTGCCATGCTACAGCTGACAAACGGAATCCCCTTCTTTTAATGTTGCCTCCTGCACCTTCTGGTAAGGTGCAATGGGCTGGTCATTGTTAATGATATCAAACAGCACCTCGGCTGCCATGATTCCCATCCCGGTACCATTCAGGTCCACACAGGTAAAATGATTATTACCGGTCTGTACCCAGTCCGGCGCGCCTATGATCAGTACGGACAGATCCTGTCCGACCCTGATTCCCTTCCTGGACAGGAAGTCCACGCCTCCCCGGGCCTGTATGTTATAAGCGTAAAGCACTGCCGTAATCTCAGGGTGCTCTGCCAGCGCCCTGGCGGTCAGTTCCTCACCGCTTTCCTCTGTAAATTCACCGTTATATACAATCTGTTCCTCACCCGTAACCCCATATTCCCCAAGAATGGTACGGTATGCCTGTTCCCTTCGCTCCAGTCCGCCAAAATCAGCCTTCCACCCAATGAATGCAATGTGGCGGTGCCCTCTCTTTAACAGATACTCCGCAGCCATATAGGTACTCTCATAGTTCTGGGCCGACACCAGGAAATAGTCCTCGCTGATATTCAGCAGACGGTCAACCACGACCATGGGCACGCCAATCTTGCGTATCTGCCGTGTATTCTTGCCACCGTCCTTGCTGGGGGTGATGATGTACCCATCCACCCGCTGGCCCTGCATCCTCTTGATGATCTCCAGTTCACGCTGTGGGTCATCGAATGTATTGCAGATGGAAAGGATATATCCGTAGCGGTCAGCCACCCTCTCCACCCCCAGTACCAGCTCCGTAAACATCTGGTTGGCAAACTGTGGGACCAGGACAGCTATGATCTTGCGCTTCTTCCCCTTCAGGCTGCTGGCCGCGCTGCTCTTGACATAATTCAGTTCCTTTGCCGCTGCCTCAACCCTGCGCCGCATGTCCTCGCTTACATACCGCTTTGTTGAACCATTCAGGATATAGGATACCGTTGCCGCTGTCGTTCCCGCCCTCTCCGCCACATCCTTGAGCGTAGCATATTGTCCTTCCATATAGTACCCTCTTTCGTTACCATCCGTTATCGGCAAACGTTTGCTTGTGATAAATTTATCATACCATAGTTGAACAAGACCGTCAATATCTACATTTTGTCCAAATATAGGCAATACGTTTTGTCCATACTGCACAAACAAGAACACTCCCGCATCCTGTCAAAAAGGCCTGCCTCACATTCCCTGTAAAGCAGGCCCATCCTTGTACCACGATTTTTCCTGTATCCCTGTATCCTTACCGTACAGCCGCCAGCTGTTCCAGCTGTGCCTTCAATGCTGCAATCTCCTCCCCATACTCCAGAAGCAGCCTGTCCTTTTCCTCCAGAATACGGTCCTTCTCCTCCAGTATCCGCTTCTGCTCCTCCACAATACGCTGTACCATGCTGCGGTCCATCATGGATTCAATGATATCCCTCAGCTCATCCACGGTCTCCCCGGGAGTCTTGCCCTCCTCGTCAATGGTGATGTCCGCATACTTCTCATAATAGGGCACCCGTTCATTGTAAAGGTCGCGCAGGGTAAATCCCGGCTTTAACGCCACGCCGCGGTCCACCACGTTGCCGATGCGCTTTTCCATCTCCTCGTAGCTCATCTTAAGATAAACCACCTCGCTGATTTCCTTCAAATGGTTCATGGCCGCCTCGCCGTAGATCACGCTGCCGCCCGGAGCGATGACGGAAAGCTGCACATCCAGTCCTGCATTGACGCGCTCCTCCACCTTCAGGAACCCGTCCATGCCTTCCTCTGCAATGATTTCCTTCAGCAGCCTTCCTTCCTTTTCCTGAATCACAATATCCACATCCACAAAGGAAAATCCCAGCCTCTTGGCCAGCAGCACGCCCACGGTGCTCTTGCCGGATGAAGGCATTCCAATCATGGTAATATTCGGTTTCACTGTCGTATCCTCCTGGTCTGTCGTCTTACTGGACTATTTTATTCCGTATCCTTCTTATTCTGCGTCATGACTGTTCTAAACCATTCCGGTCTGCAAACTATCCCTTTTTCGGACCATTCCTTTTTGGATTCCTGGTTTTCGAGGTCTTCCCCTCCGATGCCGCGGGGCGTCTCTTCTTAATATTCTTCTTCACCGAATATCCAAAGCTGCCCAGCTTTTTCCCCAGTTCAAAATACTCGCCGTGGGAATAGCACACAAGGCCGGAGGCGTTCAGGTTGAACTTGCCCCTGTCGTCCATATACTGGTTGTCAATGGTCACGCCCACCACCTCTGCGATGAACATATCGTGGCTTCCCAGTTCCTTTACTTCCTTCACCTTACACTCAATATTAACCGGGCTTTCCTCAATCCCGGGCGCTTTCACGTTACGGGATTCCTGGACCGTAAGCCGTGTCTCGGCAAACTTATCCACATCACGGCCCGACCTGACGCCGCAGTAATCCGTTGCCCGCACCAGCCTTTTATTCACCAGGTTGATGACAAACTCCCCTGTATCCTTGATGATATCATGGGAAAACCGTTCTTTGCGCACGGAAATGGACACCTGCGCCGGGTCGGAACAGATGGTGCCCGCCCATGCCACCGTTATGATGTTGGGGGTCTCTCCGGGCCGTCCGCAGCTGATCATCACCGCAGGCACGGGATACAGCATATTGCCTGGCTTCCAGTATTCTTTTGACATATTTTCTCTCCTAATCCTGTTCCGCCAGCATCAGCTCCGGAATCAACTGCTTTTTACGTGATACAACTCCCGGAAGGTTCAGGACCGGTTCCTCCTGGTCCTTGGCTTCTTCTATATCCAGATGGAAGGCCTTGGCCGCCAGCTGGACCGCTCCCTGTCCCTGGCATATCAGGTCCGTGGACTCGGTCAGTATATTGGTCAGCATGAAGAAGGTCATGTCCAGCCCGCTGCCCTCATGGGCCTTATCCATGAATGCAATCATCCTGCCCCTCAGGTGCTGCAGCTCCTCGCCGTTCAGGGACGTGATCTGTCCCACGCCGATCAGCACCTTTCCGGCTGTAAAGCGCTTGAAATCCTGATAGAAGATTTCCTCATCCGACTTATCCTTAAGGTCGCTGCCTGCCCCGAACATTTCCATGGCGTACTTCTCAATGTCAAGCCCTGCCATCTTGGCTAAGGCCCTGGCCGCCATCTCATCCACCGGCGTACAGGTTGGCGAACGGAACAGCAGGGTATCCGACACAATGGCGCTGCACAAAAGCCCTGCAATGGCCTTATCAATCTTAACCCCGGATTCCTGGTACATCTGATAGATGATCGTGGCCGTGCAGCCCAGGGGCTGGTTGCGGAAAAATACCGGTGACATGGTCTGGACCGTGCCCAGCCTGTGATGGTCGATGATTTCCTGGATTTCCGCACTTTCAATGCCTGCCACTGCCTGGTTCTTCTCATTGTGGTCCACCAGGATTACCTGCTTGCCTCTTGCGCCCAGCAGGTTCCGGCGTGAAATCATTCCCAGGTATCTTCCCTCCTTATCAAGGATAGGGAAGTCCCTGTGCCTCTTGCTGGCCATGACCTCGCGGATCTCGTCCGTATAGTCATCGCTGTTAAATGTAATCAGATGCTCCCTTGTCATGAAGTAGCTGATAGGCATGCTCTGGTTAATCAGACGGGCAGCCGTGTATGTGTCATAGGTGGTGGCAATCACGGTGCAGCCCCTGTCCTGGGCAATCTTCTTGATGGTCATGGACACCCCTGCCCCTTCGCACACAATGATGCAGGCAGCCCCCATCTCGATGGCGCACAGCTGTGACTCATACCGGTTGCCCAGTATGACCAGGTCGTGGGGTTCAATGTAAAACTCCATCAGATCCGGATTGGCCGCGGCAATCAGCACCTTTCCCTTATCAAAATAAACATCCGCATCCCCCACCAGCAGATCTGCCTCCAATGTCTCGATGATATTGGAATACTGTGTATTGGCCTTTGAAAGGATACTGCTGTCATAGATATTCATGTATGTCTTTGTGATGTCGCCCACGGTAATCAGGCCTTCCAGGGTCCCGTCCGGCCTTACGGACGGAATGGTCACGACATTATTCTCCTGCATGATCTTCCATGCCTTTTTCAGGGAAATGTTGTCCGCCACACCTTTGGTCTTGCGGATTTCAATATCCTTGACCTGGGTCCTCACATCCTCCACCAGCTTTGGCTCCTCCAGCCCAAAGTAGTTAAGCACGAACTGTGTCTCCCCGTTCACATGCCCGGCCCTTGCCGGAACATACTCATCCCCTGTCAGGGCGCGCTTCAGATTGGCATAGCAGATAGCCGAGCAGATGGAGTCCGTATCCGGATTCCTGTGCCCGATTACCATTGTCTTTCTTTTCAATTCCTGTTCCATTCTCTCTCCCTCAATTCCCTGCAGCCGCGGCTGCCAGTGGCGGTATGGTCCATGGCAGTTTATGGCAGGCAGTCTATGGTACTATGGTAATTTGTAATCTTTCATAATCTGTTTACATGGGATTCACATTTCGTTCATATTTATTTTTTATACTAATTTCATAAGAACTTGATATGTTCCAACAGGTTTAATGGTAAAATTGCACATAGATTTTTCATAATTGCCCCGGTTGTTGTTTAACCGGGGTCTCCTCATGTCATGGGGTGCCATATGGCATGGACTCCCCCTCATGTTCACGATTCTTCCCGCCATTTCAGTATATCAAACCAGATTTCTTTTTTCAACCAGAATATAGGCCGGGATACGCCATGGTGTATCCATTTTGCATGGATATGGATATCCATTGTCAAAAGCAGAGGGGTGCAACTTCCGTCACACTCCCTCTGCCCATGGATTTCATCTGCCCCCGCATCCCAGCCGACGGAAAGCAATTTTCAAACACGCCCTACAGCTTATACTCCGCGTCACACTCAAACACCGGAAGCGCCGCGCCGCCTGACACCTTGCCGCCCTTTGCCCCGCTGCTGTCCGTGTGATACAGGACCCCGCCGTCCAGGCGGTACTTATATGTCCCGTCCACCTTATAAGCCTTCTCATTGGTCTGTATCTTACCCGCGGTATTCACCAGATACACCTTGCCGTCCACCTTAAAGGCCTGGTAGTCCGTGCCTTCCTTTGCAGTCACAAGAAGCCCGTTATAGTAAAGGAACCCGTCCTTTTCCCCGCTAAGCCCGGCCCCCTTGCCTGAACCGGACGCGTTGAAATAAAACGTATGCTTTTCCCCGGAACCGTCCGCAATCCCGTCAATCCGGCCGGTGCGCATCTTCCCGTCAGAATCCCTGCTTCCGAAATATCCGGTCAGGACCGTGTCACCGGCCGTTACCTTCACAAGCCCGTTCTGCCTGCATCCATACTGGTCAAAGAAATAACCTTCCCCATTAATCTTCGTAATGGCCCCGTTCATGGTCCTTGCCGTGGTCTTAAGATATGCCGGGACGCCGTCATTTTCAAAATAATACCACGCCTTATCCCCTTCCTGCGGCCCTTTGTAGGAATCCAGCCTGTTAAGCACGCCCTTATCCTCAGAATCCCCCGGATGACTGGACAGTTCCTTCCACTGCCCCTTTACCAGATACCCGTCGTCCGGTCCGCCCAGGTACACAAAACGGCTGATTCCCACCGCATCGCCTGACTGTGGGGACGCCTTGACCGCGTGCCAGCCCGTAAGCATGACGCCATTTTCATCAAAATAGTACTTCTTCCCGTCAATGGATGCATCCTTAAAGTCCTTGGAATCCGCCCGTTTGGCCCTGCCGTTGGACTGGAAGTAAAACCACTTCCCATCCTCGCCCGCAGTCGTGTATTCCCTGGATACCGCGCCTTCCTGGGGCAGCTTATCCTCATCGAATTCCAGGCACTTCCAGCCCCTTGCCATGGCGCCGTTATCACCCAGGTAATAAATGTTGTTGCCTTCATAGTACCAGCCCGTGCGGAGCTTTCCGTCGCTGTCAAAGCAGTACCTGCCGTCCTCTATGTTCTTCCAGCCGTCCTCCTCTGCCTTACCGTCCTTGCCGAGGTAATACCAGCCCTCCTCCTTAAGTCCGTCCTTACCGTCGGCGTGGATCCAGGTATTCCTGACCATGGCGCCGCTGTCATCCACATAATAGGTATTGGCAATCCAGGTGCCCTTCTCTATAATTCCTTCACTTCCCAGATAATAGGACTTTCCATCCCTTGTCTTCCAGTCATTGACAGCGTAATTACCCTTGCTGTCCTTGTATCTCCAGTCCCCGTCTTCTTTTACCCAGCCGCTTTCGGACTTCTTCACGCCTGCTGCAACGGTTCCGTCCACAGGCCCTCTTTCCTTTGGTTCGGCCTTTGTAACCCCTTCGGTAACGGTGTCATATGCCGGGCCTTTGCCCGCAGCTTCCTCTCCCATGGCTGTCCCGGCTGCTGCCGATGCCATCCACAGTCCTGCCGTCACTGCCCATATCACTCTTTTTGCGGTCATACAATCCACCTCCTTATAGATTTCATTTTACCAGAAACCGGAACAAAATAACAGGAAGACAAAGGGGAAAATTACATAAGAATTCATTAATTTTTATAATTACCCCTGTTCCGGCTGGTGCTTTTGGCATGTAAGCCATCTCCGGTAGGTCAGGTCAATGAGGAACGCCCCCAGGGGCGCCGTGATCAGGATTGCAAGCACTGCCACTGTCAGCACGATATTCCCGCAGGCCAGCCCCATGGACAGGGGCACGCCCCCGATGGCTGCCTGGACCGTGGCCTTGGGCATATACGCCGCCATGCAGAACATCCGCTCCTTAAGGCTGAGACGGGTCCCCAGAAGGCAGCACATGACGCCTGCCATCCGGAATACCAGCGCTCCCAGTATAAGCAGGATGGAGGCAGCCCCGGCTGACACGGCATAATGAATGTCCACCGTTGCCCCAACCAGGACGAACAGCAGGATTTCCGCGCCCACCCAGAGCTTGTTAAACTTTAAGGAAAGCCGCCCAGCCACTGTCTCACGCTGCTTCTGAAGGGTAATCCCCATGCACATGACAGAGATAAGGGAGGAAAATGTAAATGTCCCCTTCAGCGCATCCTCAAGGCTCACCAGTACAAAGGAGATGCACAGCAGGATGATGACCTTGGCCGTATCCCGGATATGGACCCATCTGAAATACAGGGCCAGGAGCGCCCCTGCCCCGCATCCGGCCAGGATACCCGCCAGGATGGACCATGGTATCTGCACAAAACTTACAGGCGAAACACTTCCCCCCTGTGCCAGCCCTGTAAACGCCGAGAACAGGACAATCACAAACACGTCGTCCACCGACGCCCCTGCCAGTATCAGCTGTGGGATGCTGTTATCCGTACCATACCCTTCTTCCATGAGCATTATCATCTTTGGCACAATGACGGCCGGGGATACGGCTGCAACCACAGCGCCCATGACAGCGGCCTCCAGCACGGTAATCCCCAGCAGCCTGGGCGCCAGGACCAGCATGCCCAGGATTTCAAAACAGGCCGGCACAAAGCACATAAGGATGGCCGGCCTGCCCACCCGCTTCAGATCATCCACATCCAGGGACAGACCTGCCCGCATCAGTATGATAATAAGCGCAATCCTGCGCAGCTCCGCTGAAATCCCAAGTATGGAGCCGTCAATAAGATCCAGCACATAAGGCCCCAGCAGGATTCCTGTGGCAATCATTCCTGCAAGGCCCGGCAGCCGCAGCCTCCTGCACGCCCAGCCCGCAGCCATCCCCACCATTAACATGTACGCAATACTTAAAAGCATATCCCATTCCTCCTGAAAGCGCAAAAAAAGCCGATGGTTCCTGCGTGAAATCACACAGAAGTCATCAGCTTAAATAAGCGGTTTTAGTATGACACTAAGGGAGAACCTCATTCCCCTGTAAACAATCTCTACTATATCCTATTGGGAATCAGTTGTCAATCCATAATTCTTACTTTCTGACAGTAGAAAAAATATGGATTAAGTGCTAGAATGGGGTAAAATCCAACTGTATTCCCATCGGAAAGGAGTAAGACCATGCACCCATCCCCCATCACCATCCGCACCGCCTCTGTCAGCGACGCACCTGCCCTTCTCTCCATCTATGCCCCCTATGTTGAAAGGACAGCCATAACATTCGAATATACGGTTCCCACCCTGGAAGACTTCAGAAGCCGCATCTCCCGCACACTGGCCCGGTACCCCTATCTTGTGGCTGAATGCAGCGGGATTGCCATGGGTTATGCCTATGCATCCGCATTCCACCCACGGGCCGCCTATGACTGGTCCGCGGAGGTTTCCATCTACGTATCAGAGGACGCCAGGGGAACCGGAATCGGTACCCGGCTGTACGGCGCCCTGGAAGATATATTGAAGCAGCAGAATATCATCAATGTCAATGCCTGTATTGCCTACCCCAACCCGGGCAGCATTTCCTTCCACGAGAAGCTGGGCTACCGGACAGTCGGTCATTTTACAAAGTGCGGATATAAGCTGGGAAAATGGTGGGATATGATCTGGATGGAAAAAATGCTTGGGGACCATCCCGATGTTCCCGGCAGATTAATCCCTTATCCTGAATTAGGAAATGGATGCATTCCATCCTGAACTCCAGCCGCCGGATTCATGCAAAGGCAGTCCGGCCGTATGTCTGCGAAGGAAATATCCCGTCCATCAGTCTGAGCCGGAAGTCCCCAGCCTGCCATATATCCTTGCCATACGCCTGCATTTTCCTATCAGCGTCTCATCCAGATCCCCGGAGCGCATCCTCCATCTCCAGTTCTTACCCAGTGTCGACGGCTCATTGGTCCGGGACTCCGTTCCCGTGCCCAGGTAATCCTGTACCGGAATCACGGCCAGCCGGGCCACGCTGGCAAGCGCAAGCCGGATGAAATCCCAGTGTATCTCCTCCTCAGGCGTATACCGGTTTCCTATGTACTCCCTTGCAAATGCCTTATCCCTGTCATTCATGGATGCAAACCACCCTGCCAGGGTATCATTGTCATGGGTTCCCGTATAAACCACACAGTTCTCACCGTATTTATGGGGGAGATAGGCGCTGTCCTCTGTATCGTCAAAGGCAAACTCCAGCACCTTCATGCCTGGGAACCCGGTGTCCCTTACCAGCTTCAGGACAGTGGGGGTAAGGAATCCCAGGTCCTCTGCAATGATAGGCAGGTCCTGACCGCCAAACCGCTGCTGCATGGTCTCGAATATGCCGATTCCCGGCCCCTTCTCCCAGTGCCCGTATTCCGCTGTCTTATCCCCATAAGGAATGGAATAATATTCATCAAAACCACGGAAATGGTCCACCCGCACCACGTCATAGAGATGGAAACTGTAAGCCATGCGGTCCATCCACCACCTGTACCGGGTCTCTTTGTGGTATTCCCAGTCATAAAGGGGATTCCCCCACAGCTGTCCCGTGGCTGAGAATCCATCAGGCGGGCATCCGGCCACCGCCACCGGCATATTATCCGCATCAAACTGGAACAGCTCCGGATGGGACCAGCTGTCCGCGCCGTCGAATGCAACATAGATCGGGATATCCCCTATGATCCGGATTCCCTGCCCATTGGCATACCGCTTCAGGCTGCCCCACTGCTCCTCAAACTTAATCTGCTGGAATTCATAGAAACCGATCTCGTCTGACAGCATTTCCCGGTAAGCAGCCACTGCCTCCGGTTTCCTGAGGCGGATATCCTCATCCCACAGGTTCCAGCTCTTAGAACCAAAAAAGTTCTTAACCGCCATATAAAAACAGTATTCCCTGGTCTCATCGCCCAGGGTTTCGGCTGCAGGTCCATGGACTGCAGGTTCATGGACTGCGTCTGCCAGCCCGTTTTTCCATCTCTCATACGCCTTCCTGAGAAGCGGGAACCTGCCGTCATACAGTTTTCCATAATCAATGTCCCTGTCATCACTTCCAAAATCCACTGCCTGGCATTCCTCTTCTGTCAGCAGGCCTTCCTCTGTCAGCTTCTCCAAATCAATGAAATATGGATTCCCTGCAAAGGCCGAAAAGGACTGGTAAGGCGAATCCCCAAAACCGGTAGGTCCCAAAGGCAGGATCTGCCAGTACTGCTGTCCTGCCGCCTTTAATTTATCAATAAAATCATACGCTTCCTTTGAAAATGCCCCGATACCATACCGCGAAGGCAGGCTGGCAATCGGAAGCAGCATTCCACATTCCCGCATCCCATTCATCTCCTTTATTCCAATCCTGGTTGAATCCGGTCCAACCCACTGGAAAATGCCGCTTAATTGTATCACAGTTTCCTCCCAGATACAAGACCACGGCAGACCAGCCATACGCAGCGGCCGGACGCACAGCTGACGGAAAGCAATTTTCAAACACGCTCTAGTCCGCATCCCCATCTTTCCTGTACTCCCCCGGCGTCCCATGATACTTTTTACGGAACAGGCGGTTAAAATAGGAAATATTATCAAAACCGCACTTCTGTGCAACATCGGTCACTGGCAGCGATGTGGTGCGCAGGAATCCCGCTGCTTTTTCTAGCCTGAAATCATTAAGGTATTGTGTAAAAGGCATTCCCATATACCGCTTAAAGTACTTCATGAAATGGGAATTGCTGTAAAAGCACAGGGCTGCTCCATCCTCCACGGTAATCCGCTCGCCATAATGTTCTTCAATATATCCCAGGAGCAGCTTCATCTTTTCCCTGGATTTACTGGGGCGCTCCCCGTTAGCAGGAAGGCTTTCCGCCGCCAGAAGGCACAGAAGTGAGAACAGTTCTCCCTTAACCCCCAGTTGGTAGCCATACGGCTTATCCCTGCACAATACATCCAGATGCCTGATGCATTCCGACAGATATATATAATTCCCCATGCCCGCCTTCATATGGACCGGGCTTTTAATCCGGCCCTCGGACAAGGGAAAGAGGAACTCTGCCGTGCACACATCCTCATCAGCCGTCATGAGCATGGAGGGACGGAATATGATATTCTCATACTCCATTGTCTCCCCGCCTGTCTGGCTGATTCCATGAAGCTGCCCCGGAAATACAGCAACCGCATCCCCCATCCCCACCTCATAGGGAACCATATCCACCGTAACCAGACCCCGTCCCTTTTTAACGGATATAATCTCCATCTCCTCATGCCAATGGACCGGAACCAGCTTAAAATCAAAAGGTATGGAACAGGGATAGATATTAAAAGGGAAATCCCTTCCCGCATGTTCCTTAATCTCATGGTAATCATAATAATGCAGACTTACATGCCCATCCAACCGGATAATCCCTCCCTGTCCTTTTATTTTGATAGTATTGTACTATATATAGACATAATTATGCAAGATTTTCTTATCATATAACACTATAATACAGACAAACGTACTAGAGCCTGTTTGAAAATTCATTCCCGCCATCTGCACGCCCCACTTCGCGGTATATTTGGCCCCGATTCAGTCAGCGTAGC